>JAHEBR010000165.1 GCA_024642185.1 Marivivens sp.
CTGCACAAGGCCGCCCACTGGCAGCATCCCTGCGTAATTGCCGCCGCCGTGCCAGAAACAGCGCTCGTCCCAATAGAATCCCGTGGTCATGATGCCTCCCAAATTTCACCGCCACTCTTGCCGATGCGGCAGGCCCTGCCAAGGGCGGTGAAACGTGCTAGGGCAGGGGCTATGGCCGAAGACCTCTCCCACCTTGCCCTCGATGGCGCCGAAATCGCCGTGCGCGTGACGCCCAAGGCAAGCCGCGACCGGATCGTGGCCGAGGAGGGGCAGATCAGGGTCTATGTCACCACCGTTCCCGAAGACGGCAAGGCCAATGCGGCGGTACAAAAACTTCTGGCCAAGGCGCTGGGCATCCCGAAATCGCGGCTCACGCTCATTCGCGGCCAGACCTCGCGCGACAAGGTGTTTCGGATCGGCTGACTATTCTTCCTCGTCCGCCGCCTTGAGCCGATAGATGCCCTCGGGCAGATCGAGCGCCGCCTCAAGATCGCGCAGCTGGGTCATCGACAGGGTGATCGTCATCACCTGATCGGTGCGCGGATCGAGCTGTTCGATGGTGATGCAATCCTCGAAAGCGTTGATCGTGATATCTTCCTTGAGGGCGCTTGGGCCCTCGTCGATCAGCGTCACGACCGTCGCGTCAAACTCGTGTTCGATGGTAAACATGGCCCCAGCCTAGCGCGCAGGTTTTTCTTGGCAAGTGGCGGCACTTGGGTAACCTGCGGGGGGGATGGCAGGGGGGTTCAAATGATCCGAAGAGAATGGGACAAGTTCAAATTGCGGGTGGTCTGGTCGTCGGCCGGATTTGCCCATGTCTGGAAGACAGAATCCTCACTGCACCAGTGGATTGTGCTGAATGCCGCCTCGGCGCTTCTGGCCTTTGTCCTTCCGCTCACGGGGCTGGAGCGGGGCGTTCTCCTGATGGGCGGGATCATGGTTTTGGCCATGGAATGCATGAACACCGCGGTCGAGCGGGTGGTCGATGACATATCGACCGAGCAGCGCGACCGCGCGCGGCAGGCCAAGGATGCCGGAAGTGCTGCGGTGGCGATCATGGGGCTTGCCGTGCTGGCCGCCTGGATCTGCATCATCTTCGGGCTGGTCGCCCGCAGCTAGGCGCCGTTTTTGACATGCCGTGTATCAGGGTGCAGCGCCTTGCCCAGAATATGATCGTCGCGGTGGATCACCTTGGCGGCGGGGCCGACGATCTCGGGGTCGGGCGGCAGGGCGATTTCGGGATCCTTGTCGGGATAGTCGAGGGTCGACAGGAAATGCCGCATACAGTTGAGCCGCGCGCGCTTCTTGTCGTTTGACTTGATGACCGTCCAGGGCGCATCGGCCGTGTCAGTGTAGAAGAACATCGCCTCTTTCGCCTCGGTATAATCGTCCCAACGGTCAAGGCTTGCCTTGTCGATGGGCGAAAGCTTCCAGCGCTTGAGGGGGTCGGTCGCGCGCGCGAGGAAACGGCGTTTCTGCTCGTCCTGCGTGACGGAAAACCAGTATTTATAAAGCCTCAGGCCAGAGCGGACGAACATCCGTTCGAGCTCGGGCGCCTCGCGCATGAACTCGAGGTATTCGTTGGGTTCGCAAAAGCCCATGACCCGCTCGACGCCTGCACGATTATACCAGCTGCGGTCGTAGAAGACCATTTCGCCGCTCGTCGGCAGGTGCTGGATATAGCGCTGGAAGAACCACTGGCCTTTTTCCTCGGGCGTCGGCTTGTTCAGCGCCACAACCCGCGCGCTGCGGGGATTGAGGTGCTCCATATAGCGCTTGATCGTGCCGCCCTTGCCCGCCGCATCGCGGCCCTCGAACAGGAGCACGAACTTCTGCCCCGTCTCCTGCGCCCAAAGCTGCACCTTCAGAAGCTCGGCCTGAAGCTTGGCCTTCTCCGCCTCGTAGCTGGCCCTGTCCAGTTTCGGCGCATCATGGGCAATGGTTTCGTCGATCATGACAGGTTTCTGGGCGGTTTGGCTCATCGAGGGCTCCTTGTTGCACCCGGCTTCCCTAGCAGATTTCCGGCCAGCCCGCTTTGACTTGGGTCATGGCCGGCGCAGGTTGATCGGGATCAAGGCGCGGGGCCGGAATCGGTGCAACTTTGAACGCCAGAAACATAGGAGAGTTCGATGTTTGGAGTGAAAACAGTCGCCCATCACGCGGGCCTCATGGAGCGGATGGCCGAGACGGTCGGCGCCGATCTTGGCGATGCCATTGCGGACCACCGGCTCAGTGCCTCGGACTACCGCACGGCGGTGATCCGCTGCACCACCTGCGACGCCTCGGAGGAGTGCTCGCACTGGATGGACAGCCACGCCCACGCCGAAGGCGCACCGGCCTATTGCCGGAACCACGATCTTCTCGAGCGGCTCTCGCAAGTCGAGGCTTGAGGCCGTCTGACGCCGGTGGCAGGGTCCGCCCATGCGGATCCTTGAGAATGTCATATCCGATCGCGGCTCGCGCTATGCGGTGTCGGGGGCCGATGTCGGCTCGGCCGAAGATGTGAGGGATTTCATCAAAGCCCTCTGCCGCACCAAGAAATTCGCCAAGGCCACGCACAACAGCTGGGCCGTGCTGCTGCCCGAGGGCCCGTTGAAGAACGACGATGGCGAGGCGGGCGCGGGGATGGTGATCCTGCGGATGCTCGAGCGTGAGGGGCGCGTGGGGCACGTCGTCTGCGTCACGCGCTGGTTTGGCGGCAAGCATCTGGGCGGTGACCGCTTCCGCCATGTGGCGGAGGCGGTCAGGATTTATCTCGGGTCTGGGGCCTGAACTATTTCAGGTTTTTCAAGATGTTGTAGGCGTAGAGGGCGATCCCGACGAAGATCGCGATCTCGGCGATCGGCGCGATCGGGAACATGGCCTCTTCGGCGATCCGGCCTGCGAACATCAGGTAGAGCATGACCAGAAGGACGATCGTGCCGCCGAGATGCAGCCAGAAATGCGCGCGTGCGAGGCTCGAGTGTCCGGTCTCGGGAAAGACCCGGTAGAGGACGCCGAAGACGGTCATCAGGGTGAAGCCGAGAAGATTGATGTGGGCATGAAGCGGCGCCATCGTGTGATCGCCGGATGCTCCCATATGGATGCCAAAGCTGATGCCGATGAGCAGGTAGAGCGCGCCGGCCAAGATGAAATTTCTTGAGACGTTCATAGTGTTTTCCCCATTTGCCGAACCTCTGGAGCGGGTTCGGTTGCGGCATTATAGCGCAGGGGGCGGGATCTGGTCGATAGGGAGCTAGTCCCAGCGGCGGCGCTTGCGGGCGGCCGCGCCGCCACCGGCCCAACTGGTCAGGCCCAGAAGGAAGCCGAAATCATACCAGCCGCCGGAATTCGGAACGCCGTAGATGCCGATGCTGTCGGAGAACCAGCTGAGGATGAAGGCGATGGGCGCCACCGCGCCATCGAAGAACCCCCAGAAGAAGCCGCGCGAGCCTTCGATCGCCAAGGGCGCTGTGGCGCAGGCGGTGAGGAGAAGGAGGGCGGCGAGGGGGATGAGGCGTTTCATGGGGGTATGAAACGCCGCTTTGGCGAAAAAATCAACTGGTGGCTGGGGGCTCTGCCCCCCGCGCCTGCGGCGCTCCCCCCGGAGTATTTGGGGCCAAAAGAAGATCAGGCGGGGAGGCGACCCCAGAGATCATAGTCACCTGCCTCGTCGACCTCGACGGTGACGATATCGCCGACCGAGAGGGTTTCGGTGGCTTCGTCGATGAAGAGGTTGCCGTCGATTTCCGGGGCGTCGCCCTTGGTGCGGCAGGTGGCGATGCCGTCTTCGTCGATCTCGTCGATGATCACGTCTATCAGTTTTCCAACCTTGGCGGCCAGTTTCGCCTCGGAAATGGCTTGGGCTTTTTCCATAAAGCGATCCCAGCGCTCTTGCTTGATCTCGTCGGGGACGTGATCGGGCAGATCGTTCGACCGGGCGCCGGCGACGTTTTCATATTGGAAGCAGCCGACGCGATCGAGCTGGGCTTCGTCCATCCAGTCGAGGAGCGTCTGGAATTCTTCCTCGGTTTCGCCGGGGTAGCCGACGATGAAGGTCGAGCGCAGGGTGATATCTGGGCAGTCGCGGCGCCAGGCGGCGATCTCGTCGAGCGTTTTGGCGGCGGCGGCGGGGCGGGCCATGCGCCGCAGCGTCTCGGGGTTGGCGTGCTGGAAGGGGATATCAAGGTAGGGCAGGATCAGCCCTTCGGCCATCAGCGGGATCAGGTTGCGCACATGGGGGTAGGGGTAGACGTAGTGGAGCCGCACCCAGGCGCCGAGCGAGCCCAGATCGCGGGCGAGATCGGTGATGTGGGCGCGGTGGCCGCGATCCTCTTTGTGTTTGAGATCAACGCCATAGGCCGAGGTATCCTGGCTGATGACCAGAAGTTCCTTCACGCCTGCCTCGACGAGCTTTTCCGCCTCGCGGATCACGGCGTGGGCGGGGCGGCTGACCAGACGGCCGCGCATATCGGGGATGATGCAGAACTTGCAGTGGTGATTGCAGCCTTCGGAAATCTTCAGATAGCTGTAGTGCCGTGGCGTGAGCTTGACGCCCGAGGCGGGCAAGAGATCGACAAAAGGATCGGGGTCGGGCGGCACCACGCCGTGGACCGCATCGAGCACCTGCTCGTATTGCTGTGGCCCCGTCACCGCCAGCACCGAGGGGTGCGCGCCGGTGATGAACTCGGGCTCGGCGCCGAGGCAGCCGGTGACGATCACCTTGCCGTTTTCCGCCAGCGCCTCGCCGATCGCCTCAAGGCTCTCGGCCTTGGCGCTGTCGAGGAAGCCGCAGGTATTGACGATCACGGCGTCAGCCCCCGCGTAGTCGGGCGAGATCGCATAGCCCTCGGCGCGCAGGCGCGTCAGGATGCGTTCGCTGTCGACAAGCGCCTTGGGGCAGCCGAGCGAGACCATGCCGATGGTCGGCTGGCCGGGCCGCGGCGCATCAGTGATCAGCGCACGCGGCGCGAGGTCGGGGCGGAGGTTGGGCGGGTTTTGCGACATGGAGGCTCGCGCCCGATTTCCTATCGCCGCCGGTCGCGGCGGGCGCTCATTGGCTGGAAGGCCACGCCGACATGGGCCTCGCAATAGGGCTTGCCCTGCTGCACGGGCAGGCC
>JAHEBR010000166.1 GCA_024642185.1 Marivivens sp.
CGCCGCGCGGGCGCGCCAGTGGGCGTCAAACTCATCGGCAGCCACCGCCTCGTAGATCATGCCCCAATCCGCCGCCTGCCGCGCCGGGATACGGTCAGCGAAAAGCGCCGCACCCATGGCGCGGGCGAGGCCGATCTGGCGGGGCAGGAACCATGTGCCGCCGGCATCGGGAATAAGGCCGATGCGGGCGAAGGCCTGCATGAAAAAGGCATCCTCCGAGGCGATCACCACATCGGCCGCCAGCGCAAGATTGGCCCCCGCCCCCGCTGCCGCGCCGTTCACTGCGGCAATGGTCGGGATCCGCAGGTCGGTGATCGCACGAAGCATCGGCTCGTATTCGTCCCGCAGCACCCGCTCGAGGTCGATCGAGGCCGCCGTGCCGGTGTCGGAAAGGTTCTGGCCCGAGCAGAAGGCCTTGCCCGCGCCGGTGATCGCCAGAACGCGCGCGTTCCGCTCAATGGCCTTCACGGCATGCGTAATCTCGGCCCGCATCTGCGTGCTGAGTGCATTCATCACATCAGGACGGTTCAGGGTCAGAAGGGCGATGTCGTTTTCGACGACGAGGGAAATAGCTTGATATTCCATGATACTCGGTTCCGGCACTACAGGCGACTACGAGCCTAGCCCTTTCCCCGGATCAGAAAAGAGCGACCACGCGTCACGATTTGAGAATTTCTTGAAGCCGCGCCTCTTCCTCGACGCTCAAGGCTTCGTCCGGCGCCCGTTTCCGGCGGCGGATGGTGGCCCAACCTATGCCAAGCCCGAGAAGCGCCATCAGGGGCGGCGCCAGCCAAAGGACCAGGTTGGCCCCCTCGGCATCGGGCTTCAGCAACACAAACTCGCCATAGCGGCTGACGATGAAATCGACCGCTTCCTGATCGCTATCGCCGCCAACGAGGCGCTCGCGCAGAAGGATCCGCAGTTCGCGACTGATCGCGGCGTTGGAATCGTCGATGTTCTCGTTCTGGCAGACCGGGCAGCGCAGGCCTTTGGAAATGTCGCGCGCCCGCGCCTCAAGAACCGGATCGCTGAGAATCTCGTCGGGCTGCACCGCAAAGGCGGGCGAGGCCAGAAGGCTCAAGGAGACGAGGAGCCACTTCATTCCGCTGGCACCCCGTCGACCCGCTTCGCCGCACCCGCCGCCACCCGCAGGCGGCGGTCGGTGAGCGAGACCAGCCCGCCAAGCGCCATCAGGATCGCCCCGCTCCAGATCCAGTTGGCGAAGGGCTTGATATAGGTCCGGACGGCGTAGCCGCCGTTCGATTGTGCGTCGCCAATCACGAGGTAGATATCGCGCAGGAAACCGTTGCGGATCGCAGCCTCGGTCGTGGGCATTCCGGCCACCGGGTAGAAACGCTTCTCGGGATAGAGCGTTGCGATCTCCTTGCCGTCGCGGGCCACCGACATCGCGGCCACGGTCGAGGTATAGTTCGGCCCCTCGGCCCGATCGACGCTTTCCAGCGTGATCTCCCAGGCGCCCACGGCAAAGGTCTCGCCGATCTGGGCGGTACGGATATCTTCCTCTTGCCAAGCCATCAGCGTGGCAATGCCGAAGATGGTGATGCCGAGGCCCGCGTGCGACAGGGCCTTGCCCCAGTCAGACCGCGGCAGGCGGCCAAGGCGGGCAAAACGGGCGGCGATGCCCTGCCGCCCTGTGCGCTGCCAGAGGTCAGTCAGGGCGCCGAAGACGACCCACGAGCCAAGCGCCACACCCACGGGGCCAAGGGCGCTCTTGCCGGTCTGTAGCGCGAAGGCCAGGCCCGCAAGCGCCACGGCAAGGACGACCACGCCCCAGAGCGGCTGCATCGCCTTGCCGATCGTGCCGCGTTTCCACGCCAGCATCGCGCCCGGTGGCAGGATCACAGCAAGCGCCACCATGAAGGGGGTGAAGGCCGCGTTGAAGAAGGGGGCACCGACCGAGAGGGTCCGGCCGAGGATGATCTCGGCGAACAAGGGCCAGATGGTGCCGACGAAGACGACGAATGAGCTGACCGCGAGAAGGATGTTGTTGAGGACGAGTGCGCTCTCGCGGCTCACGAGGGAAAAGACGCCCCGCGCCTCCATCGCGCCTGCTCGTGCGGCATAAAGCGTGAGCGACCCACCCACAAACACAGCAAGGATCGCGAGGATAAAGACACCCCGCTCGGGATCATTGGCGAAGGCATGGACCGAGGTGATCACGCCCGAGCGGACGATGAATGTGCCAAGAAGCGAAAAGCCGAAGGCCAGGATCGCCAGAAGGATGGTCCAGCTTTTCAGGCTCTCGCGCTTTTCCACGACGATAGCCGAATGCAACAGCGCCGCCGCGAAAAGCCAAGGCATGAACGAGGCGTTCTCGACCGGATCCCAGAACCAGAAGCCGCCCCAGCCGAGCTCGTAATAGGCCCACCAAGAGCCGAGCGCGATGCCGATGGTCAGGAAGACCCATGCCGCCAACGTCCACGGCCGGACCCAGCGCGCCCAAGCGGCATCCACACGGCCTTCGATCAGCGCCGCCAGAGCGAAGGAGAAGGACATCGAGAGGCCCACATAGCCGAGGTAGAGGAACGGCGGATGGAAGGCGAGGCCGGGATCCTGCAAAAGCGGGTTGAGATCCTTGCCGTCAAGCGGCGGGATCGCAAGGCGCAGGAAGGGGTTGGAAGTAAAGAGGATGAAGGCGAAGAAGGCGACGCTGATCGCCGATTGCACCGCCAGCACCCGCGCCTTGAGCGTTGCCGGCAGGTTATCGCCAAAAAGCGCAGCGGCCGCGCCAAAGAGGGTCAGGATCAGGAGCCACAAAAGCATCGAGCCCTCGTGATTGCCCCATGTTCCGGCGATCTTGTAGAGCATCGGTTTGGCCGAGTGCGAATTCTCGAAGACAAGCTTCAGCGAGAAATCCGACGATACGAAGGCCCATGTCAGCGCGGCGAAAGCAAAGCCCACAAGGATCAGCTGCGATATCGCAGCGGGATCGGCCACGGCCATCCAGCTGCGCCAACCTTTGTGGGCGCCGATGAGGGGAACGATCATCTGAACGATGGCAATGCCGAAGGCCAGAATCAGGGCGAAGTGTCCGAGCTCTGTAATCATGGGCCCCTTCTACCCCATGACGCGGGCAAGCCAAATCAAAAGCCGGTGTAAAGCTCGGGCACCTTGCCGCAGTTCAGGGCGCGGGCGCGAGGCCACTGCCGACCACAAGCGCCAAAGCGGCGGCGATGAGTGCGCCGAGAACCAGACGGACCAGCCATTTCAATGTGTCCTCAATCGACCCGAGGCGCTTTTCGACATTGTGCCGGTGCACCTCGTCCACCGCATTTCGCGTCTCAACAGCCGACAAACGCCGCTCGATTAGTCGCGTCCATTCATCGCTCATAGGCGGCGCTCCATTCATTGAGGGCAGGATTATCGGCCAGAATAGCGCTTTGCGAGGGATCGGTATCGAGCGCGGCGGCACCGGAGTTCAAGGCGTCAAGGGCCCTAAGGCGCGCCGTCACCTCGCCTGCGCGTGCCGCCGTCTCGGCGATGGAGCGCTGGAATTCCTGCCCCTTGGCCTGCGAACGGGCGCCGAAATAGAAGCTGACGATCGCCCCCATCAGCCACCAGAGCGGCTCGGGCACCAGTGCAATCCCCTGCATCCGCGAGGCAAACCAGATCGGGTTGACCATGGCCGAGACGAAAAGCCCCAGCGTGCCAAAGGCCAAAAGCGGCCGTGGCAGGCGGTTGAGCCCGTCGATCACCCGATCAAAAAGGCCCTTGCGGGGCTGGGCAAACTCGGCGGCGAACTGGCTCAGGGCCTCGGATTTCGATTTCGCATCGCGCTCGGCCCCGGCCTCGGCGTTTTCGCGCACGGCCCCAAGGGTCTCGACCAGAACATTGCGTCCGCCCCCGAACAGAAGCAACAGAAGATCGCCGATCAGACCCATGCCGCCACCCGCGCCCGGTGCGCCTCGTCGGTGAGATGAAAGCGCGGGCTGATGAATTCCTCTGCGCGGAGGATCCAGCCGCCCTTCCCGCCATCGCGGCGGCGGGCAAACTTGCGGCTCTGGGGCCGGGCATCGCCAAGGGCGTAGTAATAGTTTCGGCGGGCGATCCCGTAGGCATCGACCAGATGTTCGGGCGCCGCGGCAACGGCCTTGGCCGCGGCCTCGGATGTTTGCGGCCCGATCACCCCGTCGACCGCTACGGCCAAGCGCATCGAGCCCAAGAGCCGCTGCAACACCTTCACCGCCTGCCCGCCCATGTTCACATAGGCATCGAACACCGAAGGTTGAAGCACGGCCGGAAGGCCGCCGATCCCCGGCTTCTGGAAATAGTATTCGACAAAGATCTGCGCCGCCGCCTCGCGCCCAAGCGCCTGCACATCGGCCACGTCGATCTTGCGGTCGCGGTTGATATCGCGACCGAGCCGCTGCAGCGTGGCGAGCGTGACGCCATGGTTGGTCGGCCCGCCCGGATCGTCGGGATCATCGACAAAGCCGCCCTCGCGGGCGACGATTTCACGCGCTATTTCAATGACTGATTGCATATGAGCCCCCGGCAACACTGGCCAGAGGCTCTGAGAGCGAGGTTAATTCCCGGCTTCGCTACCGTCCGGTGCGACGTAGTTGCCCTGCTCTTTCAAGGCTTCTATCACCTCTTTGGGCATATAGCTCTCGTCATGCTTGGCGAGGATCTCGGACGCCTCGAAAACGCCGCCGACATAGCGCCCCTGCCCGACCATGCCCTGACCCTCGCCAAAGAGGTCGGGCAGAATGCCGGTAAAGTGGACCGGAACTTCCGATGTGTTATCGGTCACCACAAAGGTGATCGTCTCGCCCTCGCCGCGCACGAGGCTGTCCATCGCGACAAGGCCGCCGATGCGGAAGACCTCGGTCTCGGCCGGCGGGGTTTCAAGAACCTGCGTGGGCGAGCGGAAGAGGTTGATCCCGTCGCGCATGGCATAGCCGATAAGGCCCGTCGACAGCGCCAGCGCCACGAAGGCCAAGACGATGATCTGGACCCGACGTCGTTTCTTGAGGCTTTTCAAACCGCTCATGGGAACACCGGCGCGAGCATCAGGCCCGCTGTTTCATCGAGGCCCAGCATCAGGTTGGCGTTTTG
>JAHEBR010000167.1 GCA_024642185.1 Marivivens sp.
CACCCGCCGTTTCGGCGTCACGGTGGCTTTCAGCACCAGTTCCGCCAGCCGCTCGCGCGCGATCTCGCGGTTGCGGGCTTGGCTGCGGGTGTCTTGCACGAAGATCACGATGGCGCCTTCGAGGGTCCAGCGGCTCCCCGCCAGCCGTTTGAGCCGGCGTTTCACCGGGTCGGGCAGGCTGGGGCTGCGCTCGGCTTCAAACCGCAGCTCGACCGCGGTTGAGACCTTGTTGACGTTCTGCCCGCCGGGGCCCGAGGCGCGGACGAATTGCTCGGTCAGCTCCCAGTCGGCAATCTCGATCTGATCGGTGATTTTCAGGCCCATCGGCGCACATCCAAATTTGTACAAACCAGACAATAGGCCCTTCAGCCCTCGTACAAAACGCTCATTTTCAAACGAAAAGGGCCGCTCCGGCGTAGGAGCGACCCTTCGAAAGTTCAGGAGGTGGTTCGGTTAGGGAGAACCCACCCCGGTGGTCTCGTCAGCCAAGGGCTGCCTCAGCTACGACTCCCCCGAAATGTCCCGACACCTTGCTCCAATCTCTTTCTTGACACTGGATCACCTCCTTTCAATGGGTTTCGCCTGAGAGGAGGTTTGCACAGATATTGTGTATGTCAAATGAAAATACACAACTTCGCGTGATCAGGCCTTCTGCTGAATCATTCTGCCCACAAAAAGGCGGAACGGGACGAGGGCGAAGATCGAGATGGCGAGTTTGACGCCCCAGTCCGCCACGGCGAGCGAAACCCAGAGCGGCGCATCGGGGCCGGTGGTCAGGAACGGCACAGCATCCGCCGCCCACGAAACCTCGCCATTGGCGGCCTCGGAAAAGAAGGCGCCCAGCGTCACCGAGAAGGCGATCGAGAAGAACATGGCCGTATCGACCGCCGAAGAGATGACCGAAGAGACCAGCGGCGCGCGCCACCAGGTGCCGTCGCGAAGGCGATTAAACACAGCGACATCAAGGAGTTGCGCGGCAAGGAAGGCCGTCACCGAGCCGATAGCCACGCGGAAGGCCACGGCGGCATAGGTATAGCCGTCGCCCTGAAGCATGATCTTGCTGCCGATGAGCGAGCAGACGATGCCGACAACGAAGCCGGCGAAAATCACGCGGCGCGCAGAGGCGGCGCCGTAGACGCGGTTCATGATGTCGGTCACGAGGAAGGCGAAAGGATAGGTGAAGGCGCCCCATGTCAGGAGGCCGTCGAGAAGAAGGAATTGAACGAGGATGTTCGAGGCCACGACGATGATGGCCATGGCGATAACGCCGGGCAGGATACGCATAGGGTGCTCCGTTTTTTACAAGGGTGCGGCGACTTGGCCCCCACCATGGGGACGCGCCCCTCTAGGCGAAGGCGAATGCTTCGTCAATCGGCGACGATGAACTCGACGAATTCGGTCTTCTGGAAGGACATGAAGTTGTTGTCGGAAACGGTGGTCAGGCGAATACGCCCCTCGTCGTCGCGCCAGGCCGCGATGCCTTCAAGGTTGTCATACTCCCAAGGCACAGAAACCATGAGCGTCTCGGTCATGCCATCGGCGAGGTCCATGCGCCGGATGCGCGAGCGGAAGCCAATGCCAATGAAATCCCGTTCGAGGATGTAGAGATAGCCGTCCGGTCCGACGTCGGCGCCGGTCACCAGAAAGGGGCCATCGCGGGGGAGTTCGAGCGGGACCGTCCAGCGGCTGCCGTCAAAGCGATAGAGGGGAAAGTCCTTGTCAAACCGGCCCGACCTTTCGGGCAACGTATAGAGGGCTCCGTCTGTCGCCGCCAAAGACTCTAAGCTGGCGTTGTCTTGCATTCGCTCAAACTCGCGAGTGAGCGCGATCTCAGTCGGAACTGCATCGCGTGAAGCATAGTGCCAGACGCGCGCGGGCCCTTCGAAACTAACGTAAAAGCCGCCCAGCCTATCCTCGGCGAGGCCTTCGCTGTCGTCGTCATTCTCCGAAAGGGGCTGTCCGTCCAGCCCCAGAAGGTTGGTTTCGGCAGTGACGTTCACTCCTACAATGCCGGCTGGCGTTCGTAGGAGTCGGCCATGAACAAGGCGTCCGCGATCCATCAGCACTGAGAGAGCAAGCCCATCCTCTCCAACCTCAAGCGCCGAGAAACCACCAAGTTCGGGGTTGTCGGTCTGCCAGTGAAACCGGCTCAGAAGGCGGGCCTCCGCCGCCATGGCGGATTGCCCTGAAAAGAGCAGGGCGGCGCAAAGCGCATATCTGGTGATCAGGTGGATGGTTCTTGTCCTATTCGGCTTCGGCCCACGATCCCTTTTCGCCGTTGGGGTTGACCCAACGCAAAACCCAAAGCCCGAGGATGAAGAGGATGATGACCGGGATAAAGCCCTTCTGGTTGCTCCCCGTCACGGCGGTAAAGATGGTGATGAGGCCCGGCGCCAGGAAGGCAGTCGCCTTGCCGGTCAGGGCGAAGAGACCAAAGGCTTCGGTCGGCCGCGCCGGATCCGAATGACGCACCATGAGCGAACGAGAGGCGGAATAAAGCGAGCCGCCGGCCCCGCCAATGACCGCACCACATAGATAGAAGATGATATCAGGGATCGCCGATCCCTCGGCCAGCGGGATGCCAAGAAGGCTCTCGCGCGACATTCCCACGATGATGATGCAGACAACGATAAGCGCCCAAACGGCTACGCGGATCACGGGCTTGGGTCCGGTCCGCTGGTCCAGAAGGCCGCCGACCCAGGTTACGATAGCGGCGGCAATAGCGGCGACGATGCCGAAAACGCCGATCTGGATGATCGACCAATCGAGGACAAGCGCGGCATAGACGCCGCCAAAGGCATAGAGCGCGTTCAAGGCGTCGCGGTAGAGCATCGAGCCGAGAAGAAAGCTGCCGAGGCTCTTGCGGCGGAAGATGGCGCGAATGGAAGTGACAAGCTCGGGGATGACGCCTTCGCTCGCGACCGCGCTGCCAGCGGGTTTGGGCACATCACGCACCCAAAGAAAGAACGGGATCATGAACACCAGATACCAGATCGCAATGAACGGCCCCACGCTTCGGGTGCCTTCCCGCAGGTCAGGATCAAGGCCAAAGAGCGGCGCGGTTCCCAGAAGCGTCACCCCGTTTTCGTTTTCGGCAAGCAGGAGAAGCATGACGAAGAGCGAGACAACGCCGCCCCAATAGCCGAAGGCCGAGCCCGAACCGCTGACGCGGCCGATTTCCTCGTCCGTTCCCATCGAGGGCAGGTAGGCATTTACGAAATTGAGGCCGGATTCCGCGGCGACGAAGCCGACATAGAAGATCACAAGCATCAGGATCAGGTTTGCGCCATCCGGTGTCAGCCCCCACAAGAGCGCCGAAGCCACGACATAGGCCACCGAGAAGAAGATGATCCAGGGCATCTTGCGGCCCGACCGGTCGGCAATGGCGCCAAGGAGCGGGGCGGACAGCGCGATAATAATGCCCGAGATGGTCTGACCCAGAGACCAGAGCCACTGAGAATGGGCTTTGGCCTCGGTCAGAGCTTCGCCCTGCGAGACGAAAAGCTCGGTCGCGGCATAGGCGAAATAGGGTCCGAAGACGAAGGTCAGGCCGAGCGTATAGAAGGGCTGCTGCGCCCAATCGAAAAACATCCAGCCCCAGATGCGCTGTTTTTGCGAAATTGCCATGAATGCTCCCCTCCGCGTTTGATCGGATAAGACAGGTAAAGCGGTGTTCTGGCAAGAAATCTCGTGGTCAGGCGTCTTGCATCGGGGGCCAGGGGCGCTGGGCTTCGGCCTGCGCCCATGTCTTGACCCACTCGGGCATCGGCGGCGGGGCCGAACCGTCATAGCCCATCTCGTCGATGGCTTCCTTCGGGGCGACGATGCCCTTGGGGCCAACCGTCGCCATCCGCAGAAGGACATGCCCCGCGCAATCGCCTTTGCCCGTCCACATCGACTGTTCGATATAGAGGAAGCGGTCGTCCCAGGTGACGAGCCGGCTCTTCATGGTGATGAGCTGGAAAACCGTGATCCGCCGCCGATAGCGCGTGGTCGATCCGGCCACGGTCATCCCCCACCCCTTGCGCCTCAGCGCGGCGTGAAGCCCGCTCACCCAGCTAAGCGGAATGCGGCCAAGGTCATAGAGCGTTAATGTCCGGCCGTTATTCAGCTCCATCCAGACGTCGAGATCCCAAGGGAGGCAGTGGTGCCGGCTCACATAGGTTTCCGTCAGGCCGAGCTTCGGCGTCTTCCTAGCCTTGTGAAGCTGCCAGAACATTCGGGCGACAGGATACATCGTGATCTCCGTTTTGCCTCAGATGAGCGACTGAGATGAGGGCATCAACCGTAACGTTGCGGCAGGGGATTGCCGCGCGCGCCGGCACTGACTACCTGTGGGCAAACGAAAGGACCAGATATGCAATCGCTCTACGACATTCTTATGATGGTGATCGGCATCGCCCGGTTTTTCATCTTTGCCCATTTCATCATGAGCTGGCTCATCAGCTTTCAGGTGCTCAACATCCGGCAACCGTTTGTCGCGCAGGTCTGGCATGGCCTGACCCGTATTCTCGAGCCGGTCTATGCGCCCATCCGCAAGGTGATCCCGGTTATGGGCGGAATGGACCTGACGCCGCTTGTCGCGTTGATTGGTCTTGAGGTTATTCGTATCGTTTTGATCAATAACATCGCGCTCTTCTACTAGGGTGAAGTCCGCTTGCCCCCGGGGCCTGCTTGTGTGACTCTGCCCCCAACAAGAGCAGTTTCACCGACAGGCCCCCCCGCATGAGCGCTGCCACGCTTCTACGCGACGTATTTGGATTCGACGCCTTCCGCCCCGGCCAGCAGGATATCGTGGCCGCGGTTACGGCGGGCCGGAATACGCTTGCCATCATGCCCACGGGCGGCGGCAAGTCGCTCTGCTTCCAGCTGCCCGCTTTGGTTCGCGATGGGGTGACGGTGGTGATTTCCCCGCTCATCGCGCTCATGCGCGATCAGGTGCGGGGCTTGCGCGAGGCGGGCGTTGAGGCGGGCGCGCTGACCTCGGGCAATACGCCGGAAGAAACCGAGGCGGTTTGGGAGGCGCTCGAAGCCGGGCGGCTCAAGCTCCTCTATATG
>JAHEBR010000168.1 GCA_024642185.1 Marivivens sp.
TGGCGCGGACGACGAGGGGAAAGCCCATGACACCGGCGGCAAGGGCGGCTCCGGTCCAGCGGAAGGCGAAGACGAGGCCGAAGACCTGATCGAAGAACGCGCCGAGCGGGCCTTTGCGGCCGAAGGCGAGGAGGAGGAGATAGCCCGTCACTACAGGCGGCATAATCAGCGGCAGGTGGACAAGGATGTTGAAGGCCCAGCGCCCTGGAAACCGCCCCCGCGCCAAGGCAAGTGCGGCGAGAAGGCCGAGCGGCACGCTGAACAGCGTCGCGGTCGCGGCGACGCGGACCGAAAGCCAGACGGCCTGCCATTCCTCGGGGCCAAGCCCTTCCATCACGGCGCCCCTTTCACATCGAAACCCGCAGAGAGGAAGATGGCGGCAGCGGACGCGCCCTGCAACCACTCAAGCAGGCTCGCGGCGATTTCGGGTGCGGTGCTCTCGGCGGTGATGGCGGCGGGGTAGACGATCGGCGGATGGGTGTCCTCGGGGAAGGTCGCAAGGATCGCAAGGTCGGGCGCGGCGGTGGCGTCGGAGCGGTAGACCACGGCCATGTCCGCCTCGCCAAGATCGGCGAGTGTGAGGGCGGCGCGGACGTTATCGGTCTCGACGATATGGCCTGCGAGCGGCTCCCAGAGGCCCAGAGCCCCAAGAGCGGCGCGGGCATAGATACCCGCGGGGACCGATTGGGTCAGCGCCAGCGCGATCAGCCCCTCGCCCAGACGGGCGGGCAATGTCTCGATCGGCTCGACTGGATCACTTCGCCCGACAATCACCAGCGCGTTGCCCAAAAGATCGGTGCGGGTTTCCGAAACGATCCCGCCCTCCCCTTCAAGCCAGTCCATCCAGTCGGCGCTGGCCGAAATGAAGAGGTCGGCGGGCGCTCCGGCGGCGATCTGGCGGGCAAGGGCGGATGTTCCGGCGTAGGAAATGACCGCCTCGCCGCCTGTCTCGGCCTCCCATCCCGCAACCGCCTGATCAAGCGGGCCTTGCAAGCTGGCGGCGGCGAAAACCACAAGCGGACCGGCCCCGACGGGCAGGGCCAGAAATATGCCAAGGCAGAGGGCTAGGAGGCGGTGCAACATGGTCTGCAAATATCGCTTCGGGATTGCCGCTGGCAACAGAGGAAAAATTAAGCCACAATAGCGCGCAATAATAAGAGCAGTTTACTCCGGCCAAAGACAAGTCTGGCAACCGGAGAGTTTATGGCAGGCGACCCTATGTCCGGACCGATCCAGATCCCGCTCAAGTTTCAATCGGGGCGAAAGACCGATGTGCGCTCGCAGTTTGCGGCGCTCTGCTACCGGATCGTCGAGGACGAGGTCGAGGTCTGCCTCGTCACCAGCCGCCGCACCAAGCGTTGGATCCTGCCCAAGGGCTGGCCGATGCACAAGCAGACGCCCGCCGATGCCGCAGCGATCGAAGCCTATGAGGAAGCGGGCCTCAAGGGCGAGGCCAAGGACACCTGCCTTGGCGTCTATTCCTATGTGAAGCGGCTCAAGACCGGCGATATTCCGGTGACCGTTCTCGTCTATCCGGTCGAGGTGACTGAAATCCTGTCCGACTGGCCCGAGCGGGAACAGCGCATCCGCAAGTGGTTTTCGCTCAAGAAAGCCGCCAAGAAGGTCGACGAACGCGAACTCAAGGCGATCCTGCGCAGCTTTGATCCGCTGCATTTGTCGCGTTGACCCATTGCGCGGGGCGCGCTTGTCTTTACATTGGTTTCGGTTGCCTCTCAGGGACAGGACATGATCCGCTACAGCCTCAAATGCGACAAGGGTCATGGCTTTGACAGCTGGTTCAAGTCGGCTGACGGCTTCGACACGCTGAAGGCCTCCGGCATGGTGGCCTGTGCGATCTGCGGCTCGACGGCGGTTGAAAAGACCCTGATGGCGCCGTCGGTGCGGTCAGAGCCGGGCGAGCGCCCCTTGACCGACCAGAAAACCCCGCTTGAAGAGGCGATGACCAATCTGCGGCAAGAGGTCGAGAAGAACTCTGAATATGTCGGCATGAGTTTCGCCTCCGAGGCGCGGGCCATGCACGAGGGCGAGGTGCCGACCCGCGCGATCTATGGCGAGGCCAAGATCGAGGAAGCCAAGAAGCTTCTGGAAGACGGCGTGCCCGTGGCCCCCCTGCCCTTCACCCCGCGCAAGCGCAGCAACTGAACGGAAGACCCATGACGATTGTGATCACCGGAGCCAACCGCGGGATCGGCGCGGCCTTGCTTGAAGGCTATGCCAAGGCGGGCCGCACGGCCATCGGCACCGCCCGCAACCCCAAGGGCGGGCTCGCGCCTCTTGATGTGACCGACCCCGCCTCGGCCAAAGCGCTGGCCGCTTCGCTGGGCGGCGCGCCGGTTGAGGTGTTGGTGTGCAATGCGGGCGTCTATCTCGACAAGGGCCAAAGCCTTGAAGACGGCTATGCGCCCCGGATCTGGGCCGACACATTCGCCGCCAACGTCACCGGCGTTTTCCTGACCATTCAGGCGCTTATGCCCAACCTCAAGGCCGCCGAGAACGCCAGGATCGCCATCATCTCAAGCCAGATGGCCTCGGACACCAAGGCCTCGGGCGGCAGCTATATCTATCGCGCCTCCAAGGCAGCGGCGCTGAACCTGGGGCGCAATCTGGCGACTGACCTGAAGAAGGACGGGATCGCCGTGGGGATCTATCACCCCGGTTGGGTGAAAACCGAGATGGGCGGCGCGGGCGCCGACATCGGCACCGCCGAGGCGGCCGCGGGCCTCATCGCCCGATTCGATGCGCTTTCCCTCGCCACCACAGGGTGTTTCGAGACATGGGACGGCCGCGCCCACCCGTTCTAGGCCCCCAAAAGCCACAGCACCCGCCAAAATGCTGCGAGAGCAAATGCCGCAGCGATTGGCGCATTGCGCGGCGCGTTCAGGAAAAGTAAGAAGCGGCGACTTAAGACAAGGGACACCCATGCCCATTCTCGTGATGAAGTTCGGCGGCACATCGGTCGCCAACGTGGACCGCATCCACCGCGCCGCCAAGCGCGTCGCTGTCGAGGTTGCCAAGGGCTATGACGTGATCGTCATCGTCTCGGCCATGTCGGGCGAGACCAACAAGCTCGTGGGCTATGTCAACGAGACCTCGCCGCTTTACGACGCGCGCGAATACGATGCCGTTGTGGCGAGCGGTGAGAATGTGACCGCGGGCCTGATGGCGCTGCGGCTGCAGGAAATGGGCGTGATGGCGCGCAGCTGGCAGGGCTGGCAGGTGCCGATCAACACCACCTCGGCGCATGGCTCGGCGCGCTTTGTCTCGATCCCGCGCGAGAATATCGACCGCAAGTTTGCCGAAGGCATGAAGGTCGCCGTGGTTGCCGGTTTCCAAGGTCTGAGCGCCGAGGGCCGGATCACCACGCTGGGCCGTGGCGGATCCGACACGACCGCCGTGGCCTTTGCCGCCGCTTTCGGCGCCGAGCGCTGCGATATCTACACGGATGTGGACGGTGTCTATACCACCGATCCGCGTATCTGCGCGAAGGCGCGCAAGCTCGACAAGATCGCCTTTGAGGAAATGCTCGAACTGGCCTCGCTGGGGGCCAAGGTCTTGCAGACCCGCTCGGTCGAGCTTGCCATGCGCTACAAGGTCCGGCTGCGGGTTCTCAGCAGCTTTGAAGAACAGTCTGATACCGCGGGCACGCTTGTCTGCGACGAGGAGGAAATCATGGAAAGCAATGTTGTCGCCGGTGTCGCCTATAGCCGCGATGAAGCGAAGATGACCCTCATCTCGGTCGCCGACCGCCCCGGCATCGCCGCCGCGATCTTTGGGCCCCTGTCCGAGGCGGGCGTGAACGTTGATATGATCGTTCAGAACATCTCTGAAGACGGCCGCACCGACATGACCTTCTCCTGCCCGACCGATCAGGTCATGCGAGCGGAGAAGGCGATCAAGGCCGCGCAGGAACGGGACGATATCCGCTATGCCGATCTCGATGTGGATGCGGGTGTTGCCAAGGTTTCGGTCGTGGGCATCGGCATGCGCAGCCACGCGGGCGTTGCCGCCGATATGTTCAAGGCGCTGGCCGGTGAAGGGATCAACATCAAGGTCATCACCACCTCCGAGATCAAGATCTCGGTCCTGATCGACCGCAAATACATGGAGCTCGCCGTGCAGACGCTTCATGACGCGTTCGGGTTGGATAAGGCGGCGGGCTAGCTGACCCTCGAGGTGGCGGACGACCGCCACTTGAAGTTGTAGCGATCCGCTTTCCCCCTCCCCTTTTCACCGCCAATCGCCTATAGCTCTGCCTGAACGGCAAGGTGAGGCATATGCCCGACAGGTTCGAAAGCGAGAGCCGCAAGCTTTTGGGGCGTCTGCGCGATGCGCTGGCGGAAAGCAGTGCGGGGCAAGACCGGCTTGACCGGATCGTGAACCTCATCGCAGGCTCGATGCGGGCCGAGGTCTGCTCGATCTATCTTTTCCGCGATGCCGACACGCTCGAGCTTTGCGCCACCGAGGGCCTGCAGCCCGAATCCGTCCACCAGACGCGTCTGCGCCTTGGCGAGGGCCTTGTCGGCCGCACGGCGAAATCGCGCGAGGTGATCAACACGGCCAATGCCCCCGCCGAGAAGGGCTTTCGCTATATGCCCGAGACCGGCGAGGAGCGGTATTCGAGCTTTTGTGGCATCCCGATCCAGCGGGTGGGCGAGGCGATGGGCGTTCTGGTGATCCAGTCCAAGGCCGCGCGGACCTTTACCGCCGACGAGGTTTATGCGCTCGAGGTTGTGGCGATGGTGCTGGCCGAGATGACCGAGCTGGGCGCCTTTGTCGGCGAGGGCGCGGCGCTCTCGGCGCGCCACCAGCAGCCGGTGACGTTCCGGGCGGGCGTGGGGCAGGAAGGGGCTGTCGAGGGCCGCGTCTATCTGCACGAGCCGCGCGTTGTCGTCACCAATCCGGTGGCCGACGACCCGACCGCCGAGTTAGAACGCCTGCGCGCCGCGATCGAGGCCCTGCGAACCTCGGTTGATGATATGCTCACCCAGACCACCAC
>JAHEBR010000019.1 GCA_024642185.1 Marivivens sp.
CGGCGCGTTGGGCGAGGCGTTCGAGGTCGGCCAGCGTCAGGCGGTTGAGGACCAAGACCTGCGCGCGGCTCAGAAGGGCGGCGTTGAGTTCAAAGCTCGGGTTCTCGGTCGTGGCGCCCACGAGGAGGATCGTCCCGTCCTCCATATGCGGCAGGAAGCCGTCCTGCTGGGCCTTGTTGAAGCGGTGGATCTCGTCGACGAAAAGGAGCGTGCCCTTGCCGGTGCGGCGGCGCAGTTTGGCGGCCTCGAAAACCTTCCGCAGCTCAGGCACGCCGGTGAAAATCGCGCTGATCTGTTCGAAATGCAGATCGGTCTCGCGGGCGAGAAGGCGGGCGATTGTCGTCTTGCCGACCCCGGGCGGCCCCCAGAGGACCAGCGACGACAGCGAGCCCGACGCCAGCATGATGCCCAAGGGCGCATCGGGGCCGAGCACCTGCTCCTGCCCGATCACCTCGCCAAGCGCCGTGGGCCTGAGCCTGTCGGCCAAGGGGCGCGGCGCGTTGGGGGCCGAGTCGGCGTGGGTGTCGAAGAGATCGGGCATGAGCGCAGCCTAGGTTCGTCGGGGCGCGTTGGGAAGAGCGGGCGAAAGCCTTTGGCCCTAAAAGAAAAAGCCCCGCGAAATCGCGGGGCTTTCGGCTTGGCCTTGCGGCGGCAGCCTTATTCTTCGTCGGCCATCGCTTCTTCGGCCTCGAGGCGGGCCTTGTCGGCGGCGCCTTTGGCGGCCGGATCGCGGTCGACCAGCTCGATGATCGCCATCGGAGCCATGTCGCCATAACGGAAGCCGGCTTTCAGCACACGGCAGTAGCCGCCGCTGCGCTCTTTGTAGCGCGGGCCGAGGACTTCAAACAGCTTGGCGACGTCCTTGTCTTCCTTGAGCTGCGCAGCCGCAAGGCGGCGGGCGTGAAGATCGCCCTTCTTGCCCAAGGTGATCAGCTTGTCGATGACGCGCTTGAGTTCCTTGGCTTTGGGAAGGGTGGTCTTGATCTGTTCGTGTTCGATGAGCGAGCCGGCCATGTTGGCGAACAGCGCTTTGCGGTGTTCGTGGGTCCGGTTCAGGCGGCGATAGCCACGGGCGTGACGCATTTTCTAGTCTCCGATATGTGCCCTCTACGGGCGGTTTTGCTTTGTCTGGCCCCTGATGCGTGTCGGGGGCTCTCCTTGGGGCGCTTGGGCCCGGGTCTTGGTGTGCCGGGCTGAAGCCCGGCCTACCGGTTCGTCGCGGGGTGTAGGCCGGGCTTCAACCCGGCCTACCCGATCAGAACGCGTCTTCGAATTTCTTGGCGAGATCCTCGATGTTCTCCGGCGGCCAATCCTCGACATCCATGCCAAGGTGCAGACCCATGCCCGAGAGCACTTCTTTGATCTCGTTCAGCGACTTGCGGCCGAAGTTCGGGGTGCGGAGCATCTCGGCTTCGGTTTTCTGGATCAGATCGCCGATGTAGACGATGTTGTCGTTCTTCAGGCAGTTGGCCGAACGCACCGAAAGCTCGAGCTCGTCGACCTTCTTGAGAAGGAGCGGGTTGAACTCGAGGCCGTCGTCGTCGGACGAGGACGAGGCGCTTTCCGGCTCGTCAAAGTTGACGAAGATCGACAGCTGGTCCTGAAGAATGCGGGCGGCATAGGCCACGGCGTCGTCGGGAGTCAGCGATCCGTCGGTCTCGACCTTCATGGTCAGCTTGTCATAGTCCAGAACCTGGCCTTCGCGGGTCGGCTGAACATCATAGCTGACCTTGACGACCGGCGAATAGATCGCGTCGATCGACATCATGCCGATCGGAGCGTCTTCGGGCTTGTTCTTGTCAGCCGAGACATAGCCTTTGCCGGTGTTGACGGTCAGTTCCATGTAGAGATCAGCGCCGTCGTCCAGGTGGCAGATCACGTGATCCTTGTTGAGGATCTCGATGCCCGCGCTTTCCGAGATGTCGCCAGCGGTGACAACGCCCGGACCCTTGGCCTGAACCGAGAGGCGCTTGGGGCCTTCGACATCCATACGGATGGCGACGCCCTTGAGGTTGAGAACGATATCGGTGACGTCTTCACGGACACCCGAAACCGACGAGAACTCGTGCAGCACGTTGTCGATCTGAACGGCGGTGATGGCGGCGCCTTGCAGCGACGACATCAGCACGCGGCGCAGCGCGTTGCCGAGGGTCAGACCAAAGCCGCGCTCGAGCGGTTCGGCAATGACGGTGGCCTGGCGCTGGGGGTCGTTGCCCGGCTTGACTTCAAGCTGGGTCGGCTTGATCAGTTCTGCCCAATTCTTGTGGATCATGCGTCCCTCCATTCTTGTCAGCCTTCCATGTCCTAAAAAGCCGACGCTCGAGGTTTCTAAATGACGGACTGGGGCCGTGGAAAACCACAGCCCCAGCCTAACTAAAATGCCTTAGACGCGGCGGCGCTTCGGCGGCCGGCAGCCGTTGTGGGCAAGCGGGGTCACATCACGGATTGCGGTGATGTTGAAGCCCACGGCAGCCAGAGCGCGCAGCGCCGATTCACGGCCCGAACCGGGGCCCTGAACTTCGACTTCCAGCGTCTTGACGCCATGTTCCTGAGCCTTCTTGCCGGCATCTTCAGCGGCCATCTGGGCGGCGTAGGGGGTCGACTTGCGCGAGCCCTTGAAGCCCATGGTGCCGGCTGAGGACCACGCAATCGCGTTGCCCTGCACGTCCGAGATCAGGATCTTGGTGTTGTTGAACGACGAGTTCACATGAGCAACGCCAGCGGCGATGTTCTTGGAGACTTTTTTCTTTCCGCCACGGCGGGTATCGCGTGCCATTGGTCAGATCTCCCTTACTTCTTCTTACCGGCGATGGCCTTTGCGGGGCCTTTGCGGGTACGAGCGTTGGTGTGGGTCCGCTGGCCGCGGACGGGGAGGTTGCGACGGTGACGCAGGCCGCGGTAGCAGCCGAGGTCCATCAGACGCTTGACGTTCATCGAAACTTCGCGACGCAGGTCGCCTTCGACGGTCAGGTTGGCGTCGATGAATTCGCGGATGGCGAGCACTTCGGCGTCCGAAAGCTCGTTGACGCGACGGGTTTCGTCGATCTTAACGGCTTCGCAGATCTGCTTGGCCGTGGTCAGGCCAATACCGGTGATATAGGTGAGGGCGATGGGAACCCGCTTTGCAGTCGGCAGGTTCACGCCGGCAATACGTGCCACGTTATCTTTCCTTTCGTTGCGGTTCCGTCATGCCGGAACCTTTTTTCACAACTGAGGCCCGAGAGGCTTGCTCACGGGCCGCTATCAGTCGAGGTGATCATCAGAACCGGGCGCGACCCGAATCCAAAGACTTGATTCCCTTGCGGGATGGGGCTGTCTAGGGGCTGATCGACCGGCGGTCAAGCCCCTCTTGATCAGCCAAGCGCCTTGGCGATCGAGGCCGAAACCTTGTCCATGCTGGCAAGGCCGTCGACCGACTTCAAGCTGCCCTTGGCATAGTAGTAGCCGATGAGCGGCGAGGTCTGTTTGTAGTAGGCCAGAAGACGGGTCTTGAGGCTTTCTTCATTGTCGTCGGCGCGGCGCTTGAACTCGGCCTTTTGGCCGCAGCTGGTGCAGACATGATCGGCCGGGATCGGCTTGGTGTTGTCGTTGTAGACCTCACCACAATTGCCACAGGTCGAGCGCGCGGTGATGCGCGAAACGAGCGCGGCATCATCCACCTGCATCTCGATCACTGCATCGAGCGGCTCGCCCAGCTCGGCAAGCAGCGCGCCAAGGGCGTCAGCCTGCGCCAGCGTGCGGGGAAAGCCGTCGAAGATATAACCGCCGCCAGCAGCGCCGCTGGAAAGCTTTTCACGGATCAGGCCGATCACGATCTCGTCGGTGACGAGATGGCCCTTGTCCATCACTTCGGCAACCATCTTGCCCATCTCGGTTCCGCTGGTGCGCGCATCGCGGAGCATGTCGCCCGTCGAAAGCTGAACCATATTGCGTCCCTCAACGAGGATACGCGCTTGTGTTCCTTTGCCCGCGCCCGGCGGTCCGAGAAGAATGATGTTCATCGACGAGCGGGTCCCTTCGTGCGTTTCTTATCACCACGCTTGCCGCGCAGCTGCGATTTCTCAATGAGCCCTTCATACTGATGGGCCAGCAGATGCGATTGGATCTGCTGAATCGTGTCCATACCGACGGACACGATGATCAGGACGGATGTACCGCCAAAGTAGAAAGGAATCGACAGCTGAGAGCGCAGGATCTCGGGCATGAGACAAACTAGCGCAAGGTAGCCGGAACCGAGGACGAGGATGCGGCGCACCACATAGTCGAGGTATTCCGCGGTGCGCTTGCCGGGGCGGATGCCGGGGACAAAGCCGTTCTGGTTCTTGAGGTTGTCGGCAACCTCATCGGTCTTGAACGCCACTTCTGCGGTGTAGAAGTAGGTGAAGAAGACGATCATCGACGTAAAGAACACGAGGTAGAGCGGCTGACCGGGGCCGAAATAGGCCAGGATCGTCGACATGATCGGGCCGGTCGAGCCGCCCGAGAAAGTCGAGAGCGTGGTCGGCAGCAGGAGAAGCGCCGAGGCAAAGATTGCCGGGATAACGCCCGCGGGGTTAACCTTGATCGGCAGGTGGCTCGAGCCGCCGTCATAGACCTTCATGCCCACCTGACGGCGGGGATATTGGATATGGATCTTGCGCAGGCTGCGCTCCATGAAGACGACGAATGTCAGAACCACGGCCAGCATGACGAGAACGCCGATGATGACGCCGGGGCTGACAGCGCCCGAGCGGCCCTGGCTCAGAAACTGGGCGGCGGCGGCGGGGATCTCGGCGACGATGCCGACGAAGATGATGAGCGAGATGCCGTTACCAATGCCGCGGCTGGTGATCTGCTCGCCGAGCCACATCAGGAACATGGTGCCACCGACGAGGGTGATGATGCAGGAGACGAGGAAGAAGATGCCCGGATCCGAGACCAGATCGCCGGCCTGAAGGCTGGCTGCAAGGGCATAGGCCTGGAACGTGGCCAGAACCACGGTGCCATAGCGGGTGTATTGGTTGAGCTTCTTGCGGCCGGTTTCGCCTTCCTTCTTCAGCTGTTTCCAAGGCTCGTACATGGAACCCATCAGCTGAACGATAATCGAGGCGGAAATGTAGGGCATGATCCCGAGGGCAAAGATGCCCATGCGGCTGAGTGCGCCGCCGGTAAACATCGACAGGATGCCGCCGATCCCCGAGGCCGCGCTTTCCATGAATTCACGAAGCGCCGCGCCGTCGATGCCGGGAACGGGGATAAACGTCCCGAGACGGTAGACGATCAACATGCCGATCGTGAAGAAAATGCGCTGACGAAGCTCGGTCGCCTTGCCAAAGGCCGACCAGCTCAGGTTGGCGGCCATTTGTTCTGCTGCAGATGCCATTCGGGATCTCTTCCTGTGAAAAACGCCGCCGGCCGGTTCACCCGGACGGCGGCGCTGGGAAAACTCTCAGGGTGATGTAGGCCCGCGCAAGCAGGCCCACAACCCTTATTCCGCCGCAGTCGCGGTGGTGGTCAGCTTGCCGCCTGCCTTTTCGACCGCCTCGACAGCGCCTTTCGAAGCGCCGGTGACGGTGATGGTGGCTTTGGCTTTGATCTCGCCCTTGGCGAGAACGCGGATGCCATCAAGCTTGCGGCGCACGAGGCCCGAAGCAACCAGAACGTCTTCGGTGATCTCGGCCTTGGCGTCGATCTTCTTGTCGTCGATGAATTTCTGGATCAGGCCCAGGTTGACGACGGCGAAAGCCTTGCGGTTGGGCTTGTTAAAGCCGCGCTTGGGCAGACGCTGGTAGAGGGGCATCTGGCCGCCTTCGTAGGCGTTCAGCGCCACACCCGAACGGGATTTCTGACCTTTGATACCACGGCCACCGGTTTTGCCTTTGCCCGAGCCCGGACCGCGGCCAACGCGGGTGCGTTTCTTGGTGGCGCCATCATTATCGCGCAGTTCATTAAGTTTCATTGTCGCTTCTCCTTGCCGGAACTACCCCTCGAGCGACCAAGGGGGCAAACACGGCGTTACAAGTTGATTCTGGCCCCATAGCGGGCCACCGGGGGCGTATAGACGTGGAAACCTCCGGGATCAAGGGGCTTGGCCCCTGCCCCGGCGTGCCTCAGCTCACCTCGTGCTTGGCCAAGGCTTCGAGGGCCTTCTTCTCGCGCTCGAGCGCGCGGCCGACGATACGGGCGGTGCGTTCGTCGAGATCGAGCGCAAGGGCGGCTTTGTGGCCGGTGGACGACATCTTGCGCAGCGTCTTGCCGACGATATCGACAAGCTTGTCGTCGTCGTAATGGGCGTATTTGCCGATGAACTCGTCCCAGTAATAGGTGAGGAACACCACATCGACGACATTCTCCAGCGCCTGACTGTCGGGATCTTTCTTGAGCTGCTCCTTGCGGAGATAGCTGCCGACCTTTGCAGCCTCGTCATCCGAATAGCCCGCCTCGCGCATGATGGCGCCGACCGTATCGGCGTGCATGGCGCGCAGGGTCGTGCGCCATTTGTTATACCCCTCGCGGCCTTCGGGATAATCGGCGCGGGGGATGGCCCAGCGGCGGATGTGCTGGGCGCGGGCGGCGATCCGCAGAAGCTCGCCCGCCTCGGGGTAGAGCGCGCCGAGTTGTTCCCACATCCGCTCGGCATAGACCGTCTCATAGGGGCGGCCGACGCCATCCACCACGGTTTCGCGCGGATCCTCGGTGTTGACCGCGTCAATCGCGGCGATGACGGCGGTAAACTTGGCGGTGGGGGTGAAGGGCATGGGCGGCTCCTGATAAATCTCGGTTTCGAGATATTAGGAGCCTCGTCGCTCCCGGTGCAAGCCGGATGCGCGAAAGATCAGGCTTTGCCGGCGGTTTCGCGCAGGTATTCGGTCCAGCAGGGGACCGGGCCTTGGGCGAAGGCAGCGCGAAGGCGGGCAAAAAGGCCAGAGAAATTGATGGCGGAAGAAAGGGTTGCGGTCTGTGTCATGGGTCTGTCCGAGTAGGAGGTCTGTTTGAACCCCGTCTAAAGCCAACGCCCCGCCACGACCACAGACGATCCCTCAAGCCCGTCATGCAGCGATTGCATGGCCTCAGAGGAAGGGATCGTAGGCCCATTGCAAAAGCGCCTGCCGCTGACGGGGGCGGCAGGACAGGTCGCCTGCCATGCAATGGGCGCGGACTTGGCCCGCGTGGCGCGAGAAGGCGCGCCAGCGTTTGATCTGGAGGGCGTCGGTTTGCGGCAGGCGGCGGCCCATCGTGTAGCGGCAATACCATTGAAACCAGCCGCGCGGATCGGGGCCATAGATCCAGCCCTTTTCGCGCCAGACGGCAAGCGGCTGGCGGCTTTTCACGCCGAAGAAGTTGCAGCGGATATCGGGGGTGTCGGACAGGCGGGCGCCCTCGAACCAGTCGGCCGGGAATTCGGCGCGGCAATCGTTCAGATACTTGCCCTCGAACACACCCATTTCGAGCATCTGCTTGGGCGTCAGGGCAGGCCGGAAACCGGGATCGAACCCCTGCCCCATCGGCGCTTCGAGGCGGTAGGTATAGCCGGTCTGATAGCTGTCGTTGACGGTGATTTCCATGGAACGAAGCTACGACCGACAGGCACAAAAGCAAACGCCCCGGAGGTGTCTCCGGGGCGCTTGTCAGATCACATATGCGTCAGACTTAGCCGCGCTCTTCGATGATTTCGACGAGGTGCGGGATCGAGTTGACCATACCGCGGACCGAGGGGGTATCCTCAAGCTCGCGGGTCTTGTGCATCTTGTTCAGGCCGAGGCCGATCAGCGTGGCACGCTGGACGGCGGGGCGGCGGATCGGCGAGCCGATCTGCTTGACGACGATGGTTTTTGCCATGGTCCTACTCCTTAGGCTTCTGCGGCTTCGACGGGCGCTTCATCCTTCGAACGAAGAATGTCGGCGACCTTCTTGCCACGACGCTGGGCCACGGAACGGGGGCTCTGTTCTTGCTTGAGCCCGTCGATGGTGGCGCGGATCATGTTGTAGGGGTTCTGCGAACCGAGCGACTTGGACACAACGTCCTTGACACCCAGCATCTCGAACACGGCGCGCATCGGGCCACCGGCGATGATGCCGGTGCCTTCCGGAGCCTGACGCATCACGACGCGGCCAGCACCATGACGGCCTTCGATGTCGTGGTGCAGCGTGCGGCCTTCGCGCAGCTGAACACGGATCATCTGGCGCTTGGCCTGTTCGGTCGCCTTGCGGATGGCTTCGGGCACTTCTTTCGCCTTGCCCTTGCCAAAGCCCACACGGCCTTTCTGGTCGCCGACGACGACGAGCGCGGCGAAGCCAAAGCGCTTACCACCCTTCACCGTCTTCGACACCCGGTTGATCGCCACGAGACGATCGGCGAATTCCGGTGTCTCGTCGCGGTCGCGGCGATCCCGGCGGTTCTCACGTTCTGCCATTTATCGTCTCCTTAGATCTTGAGGCCAGCTTCACGCGCGGCGTCGGCCAGAGCCTTCACCTTGCCGTGAAACAGAAAACCACCGCGATCGAAATAGGCTTCGGTCACGCCGGCCTTCTTGGCGCGCTCGGCAATTGCCGCGCCCACCTTTTTGGCGGCTTCGATGTTGTTCTTGCCCACAACGCCCAGATCCTTCTCGAGGGTCGAGGCGGCGGCGAGGGTCACACCATTGACGTCGTCGATCAGCTGAACGCTGATGTTCTTGGACGAGCGATGGACGCTGAGGCGCGGACGCCCGGCGTTCACGGCGCGAAGTTTGTTCCGGACGCGCAGGCGGCGCTTCAGAAACAGGGTTCTTTTGCTGTTTGCCATTTTTGCGTTCCTTACTTCTTCTTGCCTTCCTTGCGGAAGATATACTCGCCCTTGTAGCGAATGCCTTTGCCCTTATAGGGCTCGGGCTTGCGCCACTCGCGGATGTTGGCAGCAACCTGCCCCACCAGCTGTTGGTCGATACCTTCCACAACGATTTCGGTCTGCTTCGGCGCCGTCACGGTCACACCGGCCGGGATCTCGAAGTCCACATCGTGGCTATAGCCGAGAGCCAGCTTGAGGGTGTTGCCCTGCATGTTGGCGCGATAACCCACACCGGTGATCTCGAGCTCTTTCTTGAAGCCCTCGGTCACACCGATCACCAGGTTTTCAACCTGGCTGCGGGACATGCCCCACTGCTGACGGGCGCGCTTGGACGTGCCGCGCGGGGTCACTGTCACAACGTTGCCATCAACGGTCAGGGTGACATCGTCGGTTGCGGAAAAGCTGCGGGTCCCCTTGGGGCCTTTCACTTCGATGGTCTGGCCGGAGACGGACGCCGAAACACCCGACGGCAGCTCGACCGGTTTTTTACCAATACGAGACATAGCCTACTCCTTAGAAGACCGTGCAGAGCACTTCGCCGCCAACGTTGGCTGCGCGTGCGCTTGCATCCGACATCACACCCTTGGGGGTGGAGACAATCGACACACCGAGGCCCTGACGGACGGTCGGGATGTCTTTGACACCGAGGTAGACGCGGCGGCCGGGCTTGGAGACCCGCTTGAGCTCGCGAATAACAGGGGTGCCTTCGAAGTATTTCAGGCTGATTTCGAGCGACGGGTGGCCATCGGCACCAGTCGATTTCTCGTAACCACGGATGTAGCCTTCGTCGGCCAGCACATCCAAAACCCAGGCGCGCAGCTTCGAAGCGGGGGTCGACACGGTCGACTTGCCACGCATCTGGGCGTTGCGGATGCGGGTCAGCATATCACCGATAGGATCGTTCATGTTCTAACCCTCCTTACCAGCTCGACTTGACCAAGCCGGGGATCTCGCCGTTCGAGCCGAGCTCGCGCAGCATGATCCGGCTGACCTTGAGTTTGCGGTAATACGCATGCGGACGACCGGTCAGTTGGCACCGGTTGTGCAGGCGGGTGGCCGAGGAATTGCGGGGCAGTTTGGCCAGCTTGAGGCCAGCTTTGAACCGCTCTTCGACGGGTTTCGATTGGTCGTTGATGATCGCTTTGAGAGCGGCGCGCTTGGTTGCGTACTGCGCAACCAGCTTTTCGCGCTTCAATTCGCGTTCGATCATGGATTTCTTAGCCATTTCTCAATCTCCTCCCGCGCGTCACGAGTTGAAGGGCATGTTGAATTGCTTCAACAGCGCCTTGGCTTCCGCGTCGGTTTTCGCGGTGGTGCAGATGACGATGTCCATCCCCCAAACTTCGTCGACTTTGTCGAAGTTGATTTCGGGGAAAACGATGTGTTCCTTCAGGCCGGTGGCATAGTTGCCACGACCGTCGAAGGATTTGCCCGAGACGCCGCGGAAGTCGCGGATACGGGGCATGGCCACAGTGATCAGACGATCGAGGAATTCATACATCTGGTTGCCACGGAGGGTGACCTTGGCGCCGAGCGGCATTTCCTCACGAACGCGGAAGCCGGCGATCGACTTCTTGGCCTTCGTGGTGACAGCCTTCTGACCGGCGATGGTGGTCAGATCCTCAACAGCCGATTTGGCTTTCTTGCTGTCACGGACAGCTTCGGAGCCACAGCCGATGTTGAGCACGATCTTGTCAAGGCGCGGGATCTGCATGTCGTTCTTGTAGGCGAACTCTTCTTTCAGAGCGGCCCGGATCGACGAGGCATAAGCGGCCTTGAGGCGCGGGGTATAGGTTGCAGTGTCGAGCATCAGAGGACATCCCCCGTGGTCTTGGCGAAACGGACCTTCTTGTCGTCTTCCATGCGGAAGCCAACGCGGGTCGCTTTGCCGTTTTTATCGACAGCAGACAGATTCGACAGGTCGAGCGGCATCGCCTTCGGCGTGCGGCCACCCTGCGTGGTCTGGCTCTGCTTTACGTGGCGGATGGCGACGTTGATGCCTTCGACAACGGCTTTGCCGGACTTGGGATCAACCGACGAGATCTCGCCGGTTTTGCCTTTGTCCTTGCCAGCCAGAACGATGACCTTGTCACCTTTGCGGAGTTTGGCAGCCATTACAGCACCTCCGGAGCAAGCGAGATAATCTTCATGAAGTTCTTCGCACGCAGTTCGCGAACGACCGGCCCGAAGATACGGGTGCCGACCGGCTCGCCTGCGTTGTTGAGGATGACAGCAGCGTTCCGGTCAAAACGGATCGCTGTGCCGTCTTCACGACGGACTTCTTTGGCGGTGCGCACGACGACGGCCTTGCGGACGTCACCTTTCTTTACGCGACCGCGCGGGATGGCTTCCTTGACCGACACCACAATGATGTCGCCGACGCTGGCATAGCGACGGTGGGAACCACCCAGAACCTTGATGCACTGAACCCGGCGAGCGCCGGAGTTGTCAGCAACATCCAGATTGGTCTGCATCTGGATCATTTGGTTTCTCCCGACCTTTGGGGACTAGCCCCCAGGGTTTCGATTGAGCTGAAAAGCCGCGCCTAGTTGGCGATGACTTCCCAACGCTTGGTTTTCGACTTCGGCGCGCATTCCTGGATGCGGACTGCATCGCCGACGTTGAATTGGTTGTTCTCGTCGTGAGCCCGGTATTTCTTGGACTTACGAACGGTCTTTTGCAGCAGCGGATGCTTGAAACGGCGCTCGACGAGCACGGTTACGGTCTGCTGGTTCTGGTTCGAGGTGACGACACCTTGGAGGATGCGTTTGGGCATTTATCAGGCCTCCGAAGCGGCGCCAGCCGCCTTTTCATTCAGAATGGTCTTAACCTGCGCGGCGGCACGGCGAACGATGCGCATACGGGCAGTGTTTTCGAGTTGGCCGGTGGCCTGCTGGAAGCGCAGGTTGAAGGCTTCTTTCTTGAGAGCGACAAGCTCGTCCCGGAGTTGATCCGGCGTCTTGGCGCGCATTTCGTTGGCGTTCATGCGCCTCTTCCTTTCCACATCACCGGAAGGCCCCTGTGGGGTGACCCATCTGCCCGGTGGAGACAATGATAGACCCACGAATCCGGTCGCCCGGAATCGCAGGATGGGTTCCTATAAGGGAGGGGTTTGGCGAGGGCAAGGGAAAGTTTGGAGATTCTCCGGCCCTATGCATTTGAACGCGCCGCGCAGACGGGATCATGCTAACATCGCCTACCATCATTCAGGAGGATATGCGATGCCCTATGAACGCAGGCTTATCTCCAACGGGAACCCGATGGAGGAGATTGTCGGATTCAGCCGCGCTGTTCGGGTTGGCCCGTTTATCGCTGTGGGCGGGACCGCCCCGGTCGATGCCAATGGCAAAACGGTCGGGGTCGGCGATGTCTTTGCTCAAACAACGCGGTGTTTCGAGATTATCGAGGCGGCACTTATACAGGCCGGATCCGGCATCGAGGATATCGTGCGCACCCGCGTGATCCTCACAGATATCGACAACTGGAAAGAGGCAATCGAGGCGCGCAAGGCCTATTGCCAGAAATCGCGCCCGGTTGACACGATCATGGCGATCAACCGCTTCGTGAACCCCGAATGGCTCGTCGAGATCGAGGTTGATGCGGTGGTGGCGGGATAGACCATACTGTGACGCTCGGACGCGGCGGTGGGGAATTGAATCCAAGTAGCCCGCGCGGCTAGCCTTGGGGCCGAAAGAGACGGCCCAAGAGGTTATCGTTTCGATGCGCCGCAAGACCAAGCTTTGGCGAAGCACGCCCCCGTCGGTCTTTCCTGTCAGCCTAAGCCTCCTTGGTTTGGGCCTCGGCTGGCGTAACGCTGCCGAAGTTCTACCTATCGCCCGTGAAGTCGGCGATCTCCTGCTGGCCTTCGCCACGGCTTTCTATGTCTATTTCTTTGCGCTCTATCTGCGAAAGGTTTTGGTTCGGCCTCGGGTGCTTCTTGAGGAGGTAACCGTTCCTGCCGCACGCGCAGGGCTTTCTGCCGCAGCCATGTCGATGATGCTTCTTGCCGCCGCCCTGATGCCCTTTGGCCTTCACTTCTCTGAGGTATGGTGGTGTGGCGTGGTGCTGCAGATCGCGGCGAGCGGTCTTGGCGCCTATGCGATCTGGCGCGATCCGCCGGGCAAGAGGCAGTTTACCACGCTGCAGTATCTGACCTTCGTCGGGCCAGTTGTCGGCCCGATCGCCGGAATTCCACTGGGCCACATCTGGGAGAGCTATGCGCTTACGATTGCGGCCTTGGTCCCCTATGTGGTGATCACATTCGGCTTCGCCTTCCAGAATATCCTTCACGGCCTGCCCCGCTCCCAGCGCCCGACACTCACAATCTTTCTGGCACCCAACTGTCTTTTCGCCACGAGCTTTGGCCTTCTTGGCGTTGATTGGGCGTTCGACTTCTTCTACGTCGTAGCGGGCGCTATCTCTCTCTTGCTCATCCTCGCCGGCCCGTGGCTGGCGCGCGGCGCATGGTCGCCACTTTGGGCGGCCTTCACCTTCCCCAGCGCGGCTTTCCTGCTGTTGCAGGTTCTAGCCGTGCACAAAGGCATCGGATTGCCAGCCGTGATCGGAACCTACGCCGCCATGGCCGTTTCGACCCCGCTCGTCCTCTTCGTCACCTACCGCTTCATCATGTCGTGGGTGACGGGCGAGTTGGCCGAGGGATCGGGGGCCGCGCGGGCCTAGTCCCAGCCATAGTTGAAGCTGACCGAGATACGCTCGTCCTCGGCCAAGTTCATCGGCACCTCGTGGCGCAGCCAGCTTTCCCAGAGAAGAACCTCGCCCACCTCGGGTTTGACGTAGACGAACCGCTGGAGCTCTTGCGGCGCGTCTTTCCTCACGAGCGGCGCAGTCATCATCATCGGCAGGCGCGGATCCTCCAGTTTGAGCGCGCTCGTGCCTTCCGGCATCGCCACATAGGTCGTCCCGGAAATCACCGAATGGGGATGGATGTGGCTCGAATGGGTGCCGCCTTCGGGCAGGATGTTGATCCAGAGCGCGTTGCACTTGAGCTTCTTGCCCTTCAGATCAAAGCCCAACTCTTCGCAAAAGGCGGCCACGTGCTTGTCGAGCGCCTTCTGGACCTCACCGAAAATGGGCATCCGCCAGGCCAGATCATCGAGCGAGGCGTAAGAGGTATAGCCCGGATAGTCGTTGGCCTCACACCATTCCTGACCGGCCTCGTCATCCTCGGCCACCGAATAGCAGGTCTCCAGAAGCTCGTCCGCGTCGATCTTCTTCTTCGCCAGCTCGTTGAGCTTGGCGCGATAGAGGCGGGTGACAAAGAGGGTCGAGATCTCGGACATGGGGCTTTCCTAGCTGGCGGGGAGCGCGCGCCCCTAAGATGACAGAGGCGCGCTTTAACGAAAAGCCCCCGCCGTTTCGGGCGGGGGCTTTCCTATTTCGGTGCGAGGCTGATTACCAGTCTTCGCGGACCACGGTGCGGGTTTTGACCGGAAGCTTCATCGCGCCGAGGCGGAGGGCTTCGCGGGCGATTTCTTCCGAAACGCCGTCGATCTCGAACATGATCCGGCCCGGCTTGACCTTGCAGGCCCAGTAGTCGATCGAACCCTTACCTTTACCCATACGAACTTCGACGGGCTTGCTGGACACCGGAGTGTCCGGGAAGATACGGATCCAGACACGGCCCTGACGCTTCATGTGGCGGGTGATCGCGCGGCGGGCCGCCTCGATCTGCCGCGCGGTGACGCGCTCGGGCTCGGTGGCCTTGAGGCCGAAGTGACCGAAGTTCAGGTCCGAACCACCCTTGGCTTCGCCATGGATGCGGCCTTTGAACATTTTGCGGAACTTGGTGCGCTTAGGTTGCAGCATCTTGTCTTACTCCTCAGCGACGGCCGGCGGCGCCGCGCGGAGCGGGGCCATCCTGCAGTTCTGCCTGGCGGCGATCACGCGCACCCGGGTCATGTTCCATGATCTCGCCTTTGAAGATCCAGACCTTGATCCCGATGATACCATAGGGGGTCATGGCTTCAGACAGAGCATAGTCGATGTCGGCACGCAGGGTGTGCAGCGGAACGCGGCCTTCGCGATACCACTCGGTGCGGGCGATCTCGGCGCCGCCGAGGCGGCCCGCGACGTTGACCCGGATACCGAGGGCACCCATCCGCATGGCGTTCTGCACGGCGCGCTTCATGGCGCGGCGGAACGAAACGCGGCGCTCGAGCTGCTGGGCGATGGATTCACCAACCAGCGCTGCGTCGAGCTCGGGCTTGCGCACTTCAACGATGTTGAGGTGCAGATCGCTGTCGGTCAGGTTCGCAAGCTTCTTGCGCAGGGTCTCAATATCGGCGCCTTTTTTGCCAATGATGACACCCGGACGCGCGGTGTGGATCGTAACGCGGCACTTCTTGTGCGGACGCTCGATGATCACACGGCTGATGCCGGCCTGTTTGCACTCTTTCTTGACGAAGTCCTTGATCTTGAGGTCTTCGAGCAAAAGATTGCCATAGTCCTTCTTGTCGGCATACCAGCGGCTGTCCCAGGTGCGGTTGACCTGGAGGCGCATCCCGACGGGATTGACTTTGTTACCCATTAGGCTTGCTCCTCGACTTGACGGACCTTGATGGTCAGTTCCGAAAACGGCTTCATGATCTTGCCAAACCGGCCACGGGCACGCGGGCGACCGCGCTTCATGACGAGGTTCTTGCCGACGAAGGCTTCGGCAACGACCAATTCATCCACATCCAGGTTGTGGTTGTTTTCGGCGTTGGCGATGGCGGACTGAAGGCATTTCTTCACGTCCTGAGCGATCCGCTTCTTCGAGAAGGTGAGATCGGCAAGCGCCTTCTCGACCTTCTTGCCACGGATCATCGCGGCGACCAGGTTCAGTTTCTGCGGGCTGGTGCGAAGCATACGGAGTTTGGCCATTGCTTCGTTGTCTGCCACGCGGCGGGGATTTTTATCCTTGCTCATGGCTTACTTCCGCTTCGCTTTCTTGTCGGCAGCATGCCCGTAGTAGGTACGGGTCGGCGAATATTCACCGAACTTCTGGCCGATCATGTCTTCGGTGACGTTGACGGGGATGTGCTTATGGCCGTTGTAGACGCCGAAGGTCAGACCCACAAACTGGGGCAGGATCGTCGAGCGGCGCGACCAGATCTTGATAACTTCGTTACGGCCGGATTCGCGGGCGGCTTCGGCTTTCTTAAGCACATAAGCGTCAACGAACGGACCCTTCCAAACAGAGCGAGACATGTTTTAGCGTCCCTTCTTCTTAGCGTGACGCGAACGAACGATGAGGTTCGACGACGCTTTTTTCTTGTTACGGGTGCGGGCACCCTTGGTCGGCTTGCCCCACGGGGTAACCGGGTGACGACCGCCCGAAGTCCGGCCTTCACCACCGCCGTGCGGGTGATCGATCGGGTTCATGGCGACACCGCGAACGGCGGGACGCTTGCCAAGGTGGCGGTTGCGGCCGGCTTTACCGATGTTCTGGTTCGAGTTGTCGGGGTTCGACACGGCACCAACGGTCGCCATGCATTCCTGACGGACCAGGCGCAGCTCGCCCGAGGACAGGCGGATCTGGGCATAGCCACCGTCGCGGCCGACGAACTGGGCGTAGGTGCCAGCAGCGCGGGCGATCTGGCCGCCTTTGCCGGGCTTCATTTCGATGTTGTGGATGATCGTACCGATTGGCATGCCCGTAAATGGCATGGCGTTGCCCGGCTTGATGTCGGCTTTCGCGGAGGCGATCACCTTGTCGCCGACAGCCAGACGCTGGGGCGCAATGATGTAGGCCTGCTCGCCGTCCTCATACTGGATGAGGGCGATGAATGCGGTCCGGTTCGGGTCGTATTCGATGCGGGCGACGACGGCCGCCATATCGAACTTGTTCCGTTTGAAATCGACGATGCGATAGAGGCGCTTGGCGCCACCACCACGACGACGCATGGTGATCCGTCCGGTGTTGTTCCGGCCGCCGTTTCCAGTCAGACCCTCGGTGAGGGCTTTGACAGGGCGACCTTTCCAAAGCTCCGAACGGTCGATCAGTACCAGTCCACGCTGGCCAGGCGTCGTCGGCTTATACGACTTAAGTGCCATGTTTCTGTCTTCCGTTGCTTTGCGGGACGTTAATCCCGGCAGTTACAGGGCCCCGAAGGTCCCCAAGATTCGATAAAACGCGCGGCCCCGGACGAATCCGGGGCCGAACGATTTGGGTCAGGTATTAGAGACCGGTCGAAACGTCAATGGTGTTACCCTCGGCGAGGGTGACATAGGCTTTCTTGACGTCGTTACGGGTTCCGAGCGAACCACGGAACCGCTTGACCTTGCCCTTTGTGATGACGGTGTTGACCGCTTTGACCTTCACACCAAAGAGAGCCTCGACGGCCTCCTTGATCTGCGGCTTGTTGGCGTCGATTGCCACTTCGAAGACAACGGCGTTTGCTTCCGACGCCATGGTTGCCTTTTCGGTGATGATCGGCTTGCGGATCACATCGTAGTGTTCTGCTTTCGCGCTCATTTCAGACGAGCCTCCAGAGCTTCGACAGCCGCCTTGGTGAGCACGAGCGTGTCACTGCGGAGGATGTCATAGACGTTGGCGCCCATCGAGGGGAGCACGTCGAGGTTGGCCAGGTTGCGCGCGGCGCGGGCAAACTCTTCGTTGACCGCGGCGCCATCGATGATGAGCGCGCGCTTCCAACCCAGAGCATTCACCTGCTTGGCGAGAACGCTGGTTTTGGCATCCTTGATCTCGGCCATGTCGAGAACGACCAGCTCGCCGGCTTTCGCCTTGGCCGAGAGGGCGTGCTTGAGGCCAAGAGCGCGGAACTTCTTGGTCAGGTCGTGGGCGTGGCTACGCGGGGTCGGACCCTTGTAGATACCGCCGTGACGGAAGATCGGAGCCTTCTTGGAACCGTGGCGGGCGCCGCCGGTGCCTTTCTGGCGATAGATCTTCTTGGTCGAGTACGACACTTCCGACTTGCCGAGCGTGGAGTGGGTGCCGGCCTGGGCCTTGGCACGCTGCCAGCGCACGACACGGTGCAGAATGTCCACACGGGGCTCGAGGCCAAAGATGGCGTCGTCGAGCTCGACCGAACCGGCTTTCTTGCCGTCAAGCTTGATCGCATCAGCCTTCATTGTTTTCGCCTCCTTCAGCGGCCTCTGCAGCCGGAGCTGCGGCCATGGCGGACTTCAGAGCGGCCGGATAGACCACATTCGACGGGGCGGGCTTCTTCACGGCGTCCTTGATGGTGACCCAGCCACCCTTGGAGCCCGGAACGGCGCCCTTGACCATGATCAGGCCACGGTCGGCGTCGGTGCGGACAACCTGGAGGTTCTGGGTGGTGACACGGGCGGAACCCATGTGACCGGCCATTTTCTTGCCTTTGAAGATGCGGCCCGGATCCTGACACTGACCGACGGAGCCGTGCGAGCGGTGGCTGACCGACACACCGTGAGACGCGCGAAGGCCCCCGAAGTTGTGCCGCTTCATGACACCGGCAAAGCCTTTGCCGATCGACGTGCCGGACACGTCAACATACTGACCATCGAAATAATGGGTGGCGACGATCTCTTCACCAACGGCGATCAGGTTCTCGGGGGCAACCCGGAACTCGGCGACCTTCCGCTTGGGCTCAACCTTGGCGGCGGCGAAGTGGCCGCGCATCGGCTGGGAAACCCGCTTGGCCTTGGCCGTGCCGGCACCGAGCTGAACGGCGGTGTAGCCATCTTTCTCGAGGGTGCGTTGGGCAACGACCTGCAAGCCATCGAGCTGGAGAACGGTCACAGGGATCTGCTTTCCGTCTTCCATGAACAGGCGGGTCATGCCGATTTTTTTTGCGATAACGCCAGAGCGCAACATGGTCATTGCCCTCCTCAGACTTTGATCTCGACGTCGACGCCGGCGGCGAGGTCGAGCTTCATCAGCGCGTCCACGGTCTGCGGGGTCGGGTCGACGATGTCGAGAAGACGCTTGTGCGTGCGGATCTCGAACTGATCGCGGGATTTCTTGTCGATGTGGGGTCCACGCAGAACGGTGAACTTCTCGATCTTGTTCGGCAGCGGAATCGGGCCACGCACAGAGGCGCCGGTCCGTTTCGCGGTGCTGACGATCTCCGCGGTGGACGCATCCAGAACGCGGTAGTCGAAAGCTTTGAGCCGAATGCGAATGTTTTGGCTGTGTGCGGCCATAGTCATTGCCTTTCGCGGCTTAAGGTTGAGAGGTGGGGAAAGCGGGATTGCTTCGCCACGTCGAACCCGGAATTCAAGAGTTGCGGGGCGGGCAATACTGCCCGCCCCGCGAAATTGCAATCGAGTATTTTACTCGATGATTTTCGCGACGACGCCGGCGCCGACGGTGCGGCCGCCTTCGCGGATGGCGAAGCGCAGGCCGTCTTCCATGGCGATCGGGGCGATCAGTTCAACGGTGAACTTCAGGTTG
>JAHEBR010000169.1 GCA_024642185.1 Marivivens sp.
GCCCAGCGCCGGGCCTTTTCTATTGGAGCCGCCATGACCCGCACCAACGACCTTGGCCAACCGATCGGCGATCCGCTCGACGTTTCGCTGCCGCGCCCGCGCCCGCCGCGCAGTTCGATGGTCGGGCGGCTTGTGACAATCGTCCCGACGGATCCTGCGGCCCACGCCGAGGCCCTGTTCGAGGCCTTCTGCCTCGATGCCGATGGCCGCAACTGGACCTATCTGCCCTATGGTCCCTTTGAATCAGTGGACGAACTGAAGGCGTGGATGGAGCGGACCTGCACGGGCGATGATCCGTTGTTCCACACGATCCTCGATGGCGAGGGGCAGCCTGTGGGCCTTGCCTCCTACCTCCGGATCGACCCTGCGAACGGCGCGATCGAGGTGGGCCACATCCATCTCTCGCCGCGCCTGCAGCGCACCGCCATGTCGACCGAGGCGATGTATCTGATGATGGCGCGGGTTTTCGATGAGTTGGGCTATCGCCGCTACGAATGGAAATGCGACGCGCTCAACGCCCCGTCGCGCGCGGCGGCAGAGCGGTTGGGCTTCGCCTTTGAAGGCACCTTCCGGCAGGCGACCCACTACAAGGGCCGCAACCGCGATACCGCATGGTTCGCGATCATCGACAAGGACTGGCCCGCCCAGAAAGCGCGGTTCGAGCGCTGGCTCGATCCGTCCAACTTTGACGAGAAGGGGCGCCAGAAGACGCCCCTCATAGAAAAGGGCTAGGCCCTACATCCCCTGATCGGTCAGCTTCTCGACCGGCCCGCCAGCCTCGACCCAATCCTTGAACCCGCCAAGGTTGAAGACGCGCTCATAGCCCATTTCCTGAAGGAGCTTGCCGGCAAGGGCCGAGCGGCCACCCGAAGCGCAATGCAGGATCACCGGGCGATCCTTTTGCATGACCGGATTGTGGAACGGGGTTTCTTCGTCGGCGCGAAACTCCAGCATCCCACGGGGGATATGAACCGAACCGGGGATCTTGCCGTTCTGCTCAAGCTCGGGCGCATCGCGCACGTCGATCACCACAGCGCCGTGGTTTGTCACCATGTCCTCCACCTGCGCGCGGCTCAGGCGCGGAACGCTGGCGTTGGCAGCGGCGAGCATATCTTTGACGGTCTTCATATCGGTCCTCCGGGGGTTGGTGAGGCGAATATAGGAGCGCACTTGGCCATGCGGAAGATGGTTCGCTTGACGAAACGTCACAGATAGGTCCAGCCTGATCCGGCAATCAGTCCAGAGGCGCATATGGCGATCTCGCCGGAATCCTTCTTCCTCGACCCCGCCGCCGAAGGCACCCTGCAATCGCAGATCCAGCAAATGGTGGCGCAAGGCATCCTCGACGGCCGCTTTCGCAGGGGCGAGCGCCTGCCCTCGTCGCGCCGATTGGCCGAGCATCTGGGCGTGAGCCGGATCACCGTGACGCTGGCCTATACCGAGCTGATGGCCGACGATTATCTCTCGTCGCGCGGCCGCTCCGGCTATTTCGTCTCCGACAACGCCCCCGAGCCTCCCTCCTTCCCCGCCGCCCCCGCCGGCAGCGGCAATGTCGACTGGGCGCGAATTCTCGGGCATCGCATCACCGCGTCGCTTGGCCCCGAAAAGCCGGCCGACTGGGCCAGCTATCGCTATCCCTTCATCTATGGCCAAGCCGATCAGACCCTGTTCGATGCCGCCAACTGGCGCCTTTGCGCCGTTCAGGCCTTGGGCAAACGCGATTTCAGCGCACTGACGACCGACTATTATGCCGCCGACGATCCCAAGCTCGTCGAGTTCATCTCGCGCCAGACCCTGCCCCGCCGTGGAATCCTTGCAGGCCCCGATGAGATCCTTGTCACCCTCGGCGCACAAAACGCCCTTTGGCTGACCGCTCAGGTCCTGCTGAACCAACGCCGGATGGCGGCCATCGAGGATCCCTCCTATCCGGCCCTGCGGTCGATCCTGACCCAGTCGCGCTGCCAGCTTGCCACCGTTCCCATCGACGCGCAGGGCCTGAATCCGTCGATGCTGCCCGAGGGGGTCGACGTGGTCTACACCACCCCCTCGCACCAGTGCCCGACCACCACGACCATGCCGCTGGCCCGCCGCAAGGCCCTTCTCGCCCGCGCCATGCGCGACGATTTCCTGATCGTCGAGGACGATTATGAATTCGAGATGTCGTTCCTCAACCCGCCCTCGCCCGCCCTCAAGTCGCTCGATCGCGAGGGCCGCGTGATCTATGTCGGCAGCTTCTCGAAATCCCTCTTCCCCGGCCTGCGCCTCGGCTATCTCGTCGGCCCCGCCCCCTTCATCCGCGAGGCCCGCGCGCTCCGGGCCAGCGTGCTGCGCCATCCCCCGGGGCATATCCAGCGCACCGTCGCCTATTTCCTCTCGCTCGGCCATTACGACGCGCTCATCCGGCGCATGTCGCGTGCCTATCTCGAACGGCGGCGGGTGCTTGATGCGGCCATCGCCGAATTCGGCCTGACCGTCGCCGGACAGGCCACTTTCGGCGGCTCCTCGGTTTGGATGCAGGCACCCCAAGGCGTCGACTCGACCGAACTTGCCAAACGCCTCCGGCAGCAATCGGTGTTGATCGAGCCGGGCGAAAGCTTCTTCGCTGGCCCCGGCCAGCCCAAGAATTTCTACCGGCTCGCCTATTCGTCGATCCCCGCCAGCCGGATCCGCGAGGGGGTGGCGCTGATCGCCGCCGCGACCGCCGCCCTCGCCTGAATTGGCCTTATCCGCCCGTTTCATCTGGCCCTAACGCGATGGCGCGGCAAACCCTATGGTGCCCCCCAAAGCCCGCAGCGCGCGGGCCCGATCTGTTAAGGGGATTTCACATGAAAATGACCACCGAAGAGGCCTTCGTCAAAGTCCTCCAGATGCACGGAATCACGGATGCCTTCGGCATCATCGGCTCGGCCTTCATGCCCATCTCGGATCTCTTCCCGCAGGCCGGCATCAATTTCTGGGACTGCGCCCATGAAGGCTCGGGCGGGATGATGGCCGATGGCTACACCCGCGCTTCGGGCAAGATGTCGATGATGATCGCCCAGAACGGCCCCGGCATCGCCAACTTCGTCACCGCCGTCAAAACCGCCTACTGGAACCACACGCCGCTCCTTCTCGTCACGCCGCAGGCCGCCAACAAGACAATTGGTCAAGGCGGCTTTCAGGAAGTCGAGCAGATGGCGATGTTCGAGGAAATGGTCGCCTATCAGGAAGAGGTCCGCGATCCGTCGCGCGTGGCCGAAGTCCTCAACCGTGTGATCCTCAATGCCCGCCGCGCCTCGGCTCCGGCACAGATCAATATGCCGCGCGATTTCTGGACCCAGGTCATCGACATCGACCTGCCCTCTATTGTCGAGTTCGAACGCCCCTCAGGTGGCGAGGAGGCTCTGCAAAAGGCGGCCGACCTCCTCTCCTCGGCCAAGTTCCCGGTGATCCTCAACGGCGCTGGCGTGGTCCTCGGCGGCGCGATCCCCGATTCCATGCGCCTCGCCGAGCGGCTCGATGCTCCCGTCTGCGTCGGCTATCAGCATAACGACGCCTTCCCCGGCTCGCACCCCCTCTTCGCCGGCCCCTTGGGCTACAACGGCTCGAAGGCCGCGATGGAGCTGATCTCTCAGGCCGACGTCGTCCTCTGCCTCGGCACCCGCCTCAACCCCTTCTCGACCCTGCCTGGCTATGGCATCGATTATTGGCCCCGCGAGGCCAAGATCATTCAGGTCGATATCAACCCCGACCGGATCGGCCTGACCAAGAAGATCTCCGTCGGCATCATCGGCGATGCAGCCAAGGTTGCCCGCGGGATTATGGACCGCCTTTCGCCCAAGGCGGGCGATGCAGGCCGCGCCGAACGCCGCGCCACCATCGCCACCAAGAAATCCACCTGGGCGCAACAGCTTTCCTCGATGGACCACGAAGACGACGATCCCGGCACCACCTGGAACCAGCGCGCCCGTGATGCCAAACCCGAATGGATGAGCCCCCGCATGGCTTGGCGTGCAATCCAGTCGGCCCTGCCCAAAGAGGCGATCATCTCCTCCGACATTGGCAACAACTGCGCCATCGGCAACGCCTACCCCTCTTTCGAGGCGGGCAGGAAATACCTCGCACCCGGCCTCTTCGGCCCCTGCGGCTATGGTCTGCCTTCGGTCGTCGGCGCCAAGATCGCCTGCCCCGATGTGCCGGTCGTCGGCTTCTCGGGCGATGGCGCCTTCGGCATCGCTGTGACCGAACTTACCGCCATCGGCCGCCCCGAATGGCCCGCGATCACACAGATTGTCTTCCGCAATTACCAGTGGGGCGCCGAAAAGCGCAACTCGACCCTCTGGTACGACGACAATTTCGTCGGAACCGAGCTCGATACCCAGGTTTCCTACGCCGGCATCGCCAAGGCCTGTGGCCTGCAAGGCGTCGTTGCCCGCACCATGGACGAGCTGACAGAGGCGCTGCGCAAAGCGATCGCCGACCAGATGGAGCACGGCAAGACCACTCTCATCGAGGCAATGATCAACCAGGAACTTGGCGAGCCGTTCCGCCGCGACGCGATGAAAAAGCCCGTCGCCGTCGCCGGGATCAGTGCCGCCGACATGCGCCCGCAAAAGGTATGATCCACCGGCCCCCTTCTTTTGGCCGGAAATACTCCGGGGGGAGCGGGGGGCTGGCCCCCCGCAAATCCCTTGCCCTTTGATCTGACGCCACTTCAATCGCTCTGGATGGCCATCGCCCTCTTCGGCGCGGCCTATGTGCGGGGCTATTCCGGCTTCGGCATGGCGGCGCTTGTCGTCTCCTCCGCCTCGCTCGTCACAAACCCCCTGCATTTCGTTCCCGTCGTCCTCATCTGCGACATCCTCCTGACCATCGCCCAGGCCCGCGGCATCCGCCCCGACATCGACTGGCGCCGCGTGCTCTATCTCTTCGGAGGCGCCTTCATCGGGGTTCCCCTCGGCGTCTGGGTTC
>JAHEBR010000020.1 GCA_024642185.1 Marivivens sp.
TCACAAGCGGGCGGGCGGCATCGTGGATCAGCACGAGGTCGGGGGCATCGGCCTCGAGCGCCTCGAGCCCCGCGCGCACGGAATCGGCGCGGGTCGCACCTCCGGCCACGGCGTGGCAGCCGGTCAGGGTTTCGGCCCGCTGCATCTCGTCCGGAGCCAGCACGACGACAATCGGCCCAATCCCTGCAAAGGCCGCGATTGTCCGGTCGATAACCCGCTGTCCGCGCAGCATTTGCCACTGCTTCGGCTCGGGCCCACCGGCGCGCAGGCCGCGTCCGGCGGCGACTATGATCACGGCTGTTGTCATGGTGCTCCTTGCTCCGCCTGTTTCTACGTCTGCTCGTTTGCCGGTGCAAACGGTCACTTTGTCCGGTCGGAAATGCACAAAAAATGTGCGAAATGGGTTTTCTGCACAAAAATGCGCACCCAATTCCTTGCCCGAGATGTCTCAGAGCGGTAGCAGAGGCAGAGACGAAGGGACATGACTGTGCAAAATCCAACCCATACGGCACAGAAGACCATTGATCTGGGGGGCGTGAGGCTCGCCCCGCCAGTGGCGCTCGCGCCGCTTGCCGGAATCACCGACCTGCCGTTTCGCCAGCTTGTCTCGCGCTGGGGCGCGGGGTGGGTCGTCTCGGAGATGGTGGCGAGCCAAGAGATGGTGCAGGCCAAGCCCGGCGTGCGGGAAAAGGCCGAGCTCGGCTTCGATCAGGCCAACACCGCCGTGCAGATCGCCGGGCGTGAAGCTTATTGGATGGCCGAGGCGGCGCGGATGGTCGAGGCCAACGGCGCGGCCTTCATCGATATCAACATGGGCTGCCCCGCCAAGAAGGTCACCAATGGCTATTCCGGCTCGGCGCTTTTGAAAGACCTCGATCATGCGCTGACGCTGATCGAGGCGGTGGTGGCGGCGGTAAAGGTGCCTGTTACGCTCAAGACGCGGCTGGGTTGGGACGACGCGCTCCTGAACGCCGCCGAGCTGGCGCAGCGGGCCGAAGCGGCGGGCGTCCGGATGATCACCATCCACGGGCGCACCCGCTGCCAGTTCTACAAAGGCTCAGCCGACTGGGCCGCGATCGCGGCGATCAAGGACGCCGTTTCGATCCCTGTCATCGCCAATGGCGATATCGTGGGTCCGGCATCGGCCAAGAAAGCGATGGCGCTCTCTGGCGCAGACGGTGTGATGGTCGGGCGTGGGGCGCAGGGGCGGCCCTGGGTCTTGGCCGAGATCGCGGCCGATCTCTTTGGCACCAAGCGCCCCGTCCTTCCGACCCCATCCGAATTCGCCGCGATGGTGGCGGATCACTATGAGGCAATGATCGCCTTCTATGGAGCGACCCTTGGCAACAAGGTCGCCCGCAAGCACCTTGGCTGGTATATGGACGACGCGGCCACGCCCGCAGGCTTGCGCAAGGCCGTGCTGGTCGAGGCCGATCCGGCCCGCGTTTTGCGCCTCCTGCCCGAGGCGCTTGCCGCTTGGGAAAGGGCCGCCGCATGACCGCCGATCCTGCCCTGTGGTCGTCGCTGCCGGTTCCGGCGCTGTTGCTCGACGAGAACGACCACGTCGAGATGGTCAATCCTGCCGCCGAAAGCTTTCTCAACCTCTCGGCCCGTTCTCTGATCGGCGAGCCGGTCTGGGACAAGGTGATGATCGACGCAGCCCTCGAAGAGCCCTTCGCCCGCGCCCGCGCCGGCCGCTCGTCGCTCTATGTCAACGATGTCGATGTCGGCTCGGGCGAACGCCCGCCGGTCCAATGCAATATTCAGGTCGCGCCGCTCATTGGCGCGGAGGGCAAGATGCTCATGATGATCTCGCCACGCGAGATTGCCGGCCGCATGAGCCACAACGCCCATACCGGAAAGGCCGCGAAATCGGCGATCGGCATGGCCGAGATGCTGGCGCATGAGATCAAGAACCCGCTCGCAGGCATCACTGGTGCGGCCCAGCTTTTGTCGATGAACCTCGAGCAGGGCGATCTGGAACTGACCGACCTCATCGTCGATGAATGCCGCCGGATCGTAAAGCTTCTCGAACAGGTCGAGCAGTTCGGCAACCTGCGCCCGCCGGTTTTGAAGCCCGTGAACATCCACGATGTGCTCGACCGCGCCCGCCAGTCGGCCGCCGTGGGCTTTGGCGCGCATATGATGCTGATCGAGGATTACGACCCCTCGCTGCCGCCGACGCTGGCCGATGCCGACCAGCTCTTGCAGGTCTTCCTCAACCTTCTGAAGAACGCCTCCGAAGCCGGCAAACCGGGCGGCACGATCCGCCTGCGGACCTATTACGACACCTCGCTCCGCGTGCGACGGCCCGACGGGCTTCAGGCGCGGCTGCCGTTGCAGGTCGAGGTGATCGACGATGGCCCCGGCCTGCCGCCAGACATCGCGGGCGATGTGTTTGAGCCCTTCGTGTCGGGCCGCGAAAACGGCACGGGCCTTGGGCTTGCGCTGGTGTCAAAGCTCATCGGCGATGTGGGCGGCTGGATTTCGGTCGACTCGATCCCCGGCAAGACGGTGTTCCGGGTCTCCTTGCCCGTGGCGCCGCGTGATCTGGACAAGATAAGGGAAGACAGCTGATGGACGGAACAGTTCTCGTCGCCGACGACGACCGCACGATCCGCACGGTTCTGACGCAGGCGCTCACCCGCGCGGGGTGTCGGGTCCATGCCACCTCGTCGCTCGTGACGCTGATGCGCTGGGTCGAGGAGGGGAAGGGCGATCTCGTGATCTCCGATGTGGTCATGCCCGATGGCAACGGCCTTGAGCAGCTGCCCAAGATTGCGGCGCTCAGGCCCGGCCTGCCGGTGATCGTGATTTCCGCCCAGAACACGATCATGACGGCCATTCAGGCGGCCGAGGCCGAGGCCTATGACTATCTGCCCAAGCCCTTCGACCTGCCCGACCTGATGAAACGCTCGGCCCGCGCGCTGGAAACCCGCCGCCGAGCGCCCGCCCAGAAGCCCGCAGCCAGCGGCGCGGAGCACGCCACCGACCTGCCCCTCGTCGGGCGCACAGCGGCGATGCAGACGCTCTATCGCCTCGTTGCGCGGGTGATGAACACCTCGCTGCCCGCCCTTGTCACCGGCCAGAGCGGGACCGGCAAATCCCTGATCGCGCGGGCGATCCACGATCTCTCGGACCGGCGCAACCTGCCCTTCGTCGTGGTGCGCCCGACAGACCTGCAGGGGGTCGACGGTCCCTCGACCGTGATTGCCAAGGCCAAGGGCGGCACGCTTCTCTTCGACGAGATCGGAGACCTGACGGACGAGGCGCAGGGCCGTGTCGTGCGGATGATCGACGCGATGGGAGACAGCGGCCCCCGCGTCATGGCGACCAGTCAGGCCGACCTCATGGCGCGCATGGAGGCGGGCGATTTCCGGCAGGACCTCTTCTACCGCGTGAGCGGCGTGACCCTCGCGGTGCCGCCATTGCGCGAGCGGGTGGATGACATCGCCCTTCTGGCCGAGCATTTCCTCGCCCGTGCCGAACGCGACGGCCTGCCGCTCCGGCGGTTCGGGGCAGGGGCGCTGGAACTGGCCCGCGCCTATTCCTGGCCCGGCAACGTGCGGCAGCTGGAAAACATCATGCGCCGCCTTGTCGCCACCTCGAGCGAGGAAGAGATTTCCCGCAGCGAGATGGAGGCCGTTCTTCTCGGCCAGCCCGCGGTCGAGCCCCTGCGCGGCGTGACCGACGGCGACAAGCTTTCGGCCTCGGTCGCCAAGCACCTCAAGCGCTATTTCGATCTGCACGGCGGGATGTTGCCGCCGCCGGGCGTCTATCAGCGCATCCTGCGCGAAGTCGAAGCGCCGCTTATCGAGATTGCCCTCGACGCCACCGGCGGCAATCAGGCGAAATGCGCCGATCTCTTGGGTATCAACCGAAATACTCTGCGCAAGAAGATCACCGAGCTGGATATCCGCGTGACACGCCGGCGAAAGTTGATGTAAAACCGCAACAGACCGTGACCCAAGAGTCGCACAGCGTGACTTGAGGGAGCAACACGGCATCGGGGCGGTACTTCCGCGAAACACAAGGCAGCCAGGTGCAGATATCCCAACCGGGAAACCTTCTGACGACGATCAGCCGTCTGCGGCGCAGCCGGACGGTTCAGACGGTTTGGACTATTCTGCTCGTAGCACTCGGGCCGCTGCTTGCGGGTGCAACCTATACTGCGCTTGGCCCACTTGATCAGGGCAGCAATTCGCAGCTCCTGCGGATCGTGGTTCTCGCCGATCTGAGCTATATCCTGATCCTCGCCGCCCTTGTGATCCTGCGCATCACGCAGATGATCGGCGCCCGCCGGGCGCAATCTGCCGGTTCGCGGCTCCACCTGCGCCTCACCGGCGTTTTTGGCCTTCTCGCGCTTTTGCCGACGATCATGGTCGCGGTATTTGCTGTGTTGTCGATCAACGTGGGCCTCGAGGGGTGGTTTTCCAAGCGGGTCGGTGATGTCCTTTCAAACTCCCTCGCTGCCGCCCAGGCCTATGAAGAGGAACACCGTCAGGAGCTGGAACGCGACGGGCTAGCGCTCGCGGCGGAGCTCAACGCCGAGCGCGAGAGCAACTTCTTCATGTCGGATGGTGAGATCCGCCAGGCGCTTGGCCAGTTGCAGACCGAAATTGAGCGGGGTCTTGCCGAGGCTTTCGTCATCGATGGCGCCGGGGACATCCGGGCTCGTGGCGCGCGATCCTATGAATTTGGCTATGAGCGGGTTGGGTCAGAGCAGATCGACGAGGCGCTCTCGAACGGCATTCTCGTGATCGAGGATTGGGCCAACGACGAGTTCCGTGCGCTGATCCCGCTCGCCAGCTTTGCTGACCGGTTTCTCTATGTGACGCGGGAGGTCGACGGCAATATCCTGAACCTTCTCGACCAGACGCAGGAAACGGTCAGCCTCTATCGCCAGCTCGAAAGCGATCGTGGGCGGCTCTTGTTCGAGTTTGGTATTCTCTACCTCGGATTTGCGGTGATCTTGATCCTTGCGGCCGTCCTTCTTGGGCTTTGGTTCGCAGAACGCCTCTCGCGCCCTGTTGGGCAACTTGTTGTTGCGTCGCAGAAGGTTGGCTCTGGCGATCTCGATGTGCGGGTCTCGGAAGAGCAGGGCGATGACGAAATCGCTCAGCTAGGCAGCTATTTCAACCAGATGACCGCACAGCTGAAGCGCCAACGCGGTGAGCTTCTTGAGAATACGCAGCAAATTGAGCGGCGGCGGCGCCTATTTGATTCAGTGCTTAGTTCGATCACCTCGGGCGTGGTGGGCCTTAATGCCGAAGGGCAGGTCACTTTCGTCAACCGTTCGGCCCGGCGTCTTCTGGATGTTGATCACGAACTCGAGGCCCGGCCCCTGTCTGTCGCTGTCCCCGAGTTTGGGCCACTTCTTGCCACCCTTCAGTCAGAAGGCCGCGATGTGGTTCAGGAGCAGGTCAACATCGTCCGGGGCGGCAAGCAAGAAGCGCTTTTGGCGCGCCTTTCCACACGGAAGAGCGAGGACGGAACGCTCGAAGGCTATGTGGCGGCCTTCGACGATGTGACCGACCTGGTAAGCGCGCAGCGTCTGGCCGCTTGGGGGGATGTGGCGCGCCGAATTGCCCATGAGATCAAGAACCCGCTGACGCCCATCCAGCTTTCTGCTGAACGGATCAAACGAAAGTTTGCCGGGAAACTTGGAGATGAAGGCGATGACCTTCGTCAAATGACCGAGGTTATTGTCAGGCAGACCAATGACTTGCGGCGCATTGTTGATGAGTTCTCTCGTTTTGCGCGTATGCCGGAGCCCGATCGCAGCGCGAGCGATCTTGCCGCGATCCTGCGCGACGCGGTTATGCTTCAGATCGCGGGACAGCCTGAGGTCAGGTTTGTCAGCGAAATACCGGACGATCCGGTTCTTGCTGATCTCGATGCTACGATGATCGGGCAAGCCCTGACGAATTTGATCAAGAACGCTGGGGAAGCCATTGAAACATTGAAGGAAAGATATCCTGATGTTCCTGTCACACCTGAGATCCGAATAGCTTTGACAACGCAAGGATCGTCTGCGGCGATCTCAATTTCTGACAACGGCATCGGCCTTCCAGAGGATCGGGCGCGGCTGTTTGAACCCTATGTAACCACCCGCGAAAAAGGCACAGGCCTCGGCCTGCCTATCGTGAAGAAGATCATCGAAGAGCACGGCGGCACGCTTGCTCTTGTCGATGCCGAACCATTTGACGGCGCTGATCGCTTTGGTGCGATGGCCGTGATCGACCTGCCGATATTGTCTGCTCAGTCTGCGGCAGACAAGTTACCCGAATGAGGATGTTATGGGCGATATTCTGATTACCGACGATGAACGCGACATTCGCGAGCTCATTTCGGATATTCTTAAAGATGAAGGGTTTACGACCCGTCTTGCAGCCAATGCCGATCAGTGCATGGCCGAAATTGCCAAGGACAAGCCCGCGCTGATGATCCTCGATATCTGGCTCAAAGACAGCCATATGGACGGGATCGATATCCTGAAATCGGTCAAGCGGGATCATCCCGAGATTCCGATTGTGATCATCTCGGGCCACGGCAACATCGAAATCGCGGTCGCGGCGATCAAACAGGGCGCCTACGACTTTATCGAAAAGCCTTTCAACATTGATCAGCTGATGGTGGTGATCCGGCGGGCGATGGAAACATCGCGTCTGCGCCGCGAAAATCAGGAGCTGAAACGCGGTGATGCGCCCAGCACCGAAATGCTGGGCGACAGTGCCGCGTTTCGATCGCTCAAGAGCCAGCTCGACAAGGTCACGCGATCGAATGGGCGGGTGATGCTGACCGGTGCGGCCGGGGCCGGCAAGGAAATCGCGGCCCGCTATATCCATGCCCAATCCAACCGGGCCGATGCGCCCTTTGTCACGGTGGCCTCGGCCGCCATTGAACCCGAGCGTATGGAAGAGGTTTTATTCGGCCGCGAAAGCCCGGAGCGGGGAATTGAGAAGGGGCTTCTCGAACAGGCAAATGGCGGGATCATCTATTTCGATGAGATCGCCGATATGCCGCTTGGCACCCAATCCAAGATCCTGCGGGTTTTGGTAGATCAACAGTTCACCCGCGCGGGAGGCGCTGGCAAGGTGCAGGTCGACTTGCGGGTCATTTCATCGACCACCCGCGATTTGAGCGGCCTGATCCAGACAGGCGCGTTTCGGCAAGAGCTCTATCACCGGCTTAATGTCGTCCCGATCCATGTGCCTTCGCTTGATGAGCGTCGAGAGGATATCCCCCTGCTGGCGGAGCACTTCATCGCCCAGCTCAATCGCTCTCAGGGGCTTCCGCTTCGCAAGCTCGCTGACGATGCGCGCGCCATGCTCCAGACGATGAATTGGCCGGGGAATGTTCGGCAACTGAAGAACGTGGTTGAACGTGTTCTCATCCTTGGAGAAACGTCCGACTCAATTTCCGCGCGCGAGCTGCCGGCGAGCGACGAGCCACAGAGCGACGAGGGGCGTGTGGTCTTGGGCGGTGCTTTGGCGACCCTTCCCTTGCGCGAGGCCCGAGAACTTTTCGAACGCGAATATCTACTGACCCAGATCAACCGTTTTGGCGGCAACATCAGCCGGACAGCCTCTTTCGTCGGAATGGAGCGCTCGGCCTTGCACCGCAAACTCAAATCGCTCGGGGTGACGACGGCCAACAAGGCCGGGGGGCGCGTGGCCTTTGTGGAAGAAGACTGAGCAGTTGACCCGAACATGGCTCTCTGGCACCACGAAGCCACCTCAATCCTGAAGGAGCGGGCATGAAGGTCATCATCTGTGGCGCAGGTCAGGTCGGATGGCAAATCGCGCGGCATCTGTCGGGCGAGCAAAATGATGTGACCATCGTCGATCTAAACTCTGATCTCGTCCGGCGTGCTACCGAAACCCTCGATGTCGGCGGGATTGTGGGCCATGCCTCCTACCCGGATGTGCTTGAACGGGCGGGTGCACGCGATGCGGATATGGTGATTGCGGCGACCCATTCCGACGAGGTCAATATGGTAACCTGTCAGGTGGCGCATTCGGTGTTTTCGGTTCAGCGCAAGGTCGCGCGGATCCGGTCACAATCCTATCTCGAGACCGCCTATTCGGATCTCTACCGGCGCGAGCATATGCCGATTGATGTGTTGATCAGCCCTGAAAAAGAGGTTGCTGAGGCGGCGCTCCAACGCCTTGCTGCGCCTGCGACCTTTGACACGGAGAGCTTTCTGGATGGCAGGGCCCAGCTTCTGGGCATCACGGTCGGGGCCGAATGTCCGGTTATCAATACGCCGTTGCGGCAACTGACCGACCTTTTCTCGACCCTTCAGGCCATCGTTGTCGGCATTCGCCGCGAAGGAACCCTGTTTGCCCCTGCGCCCGGCGACCAGATATTTGCGGGCGATGCCTGCTATGTCTTTGCCGCGACGCAGGATGTGAATCGAACGCTCGAGATCTTCGGTAAATCCACGAAAAGGCAAGAGCGCGTGGTTATCGTCGGCGGTGGCAATGTCGGTTTGGCTGTGGCGCAAGAGCTGGAGCGGCGAACAGAACGGGTCAGGGTGAAGATCATCGAGCGCGATCGTGCGCGGGCCGAAGTCGCTGCGGATTCGTTAAATAGAACAATCGTTCTGAATGGTGATGGCCTCGACTCCGGGCTTCTGAGCGAGGCCAACGTCGAGACGGCCGATGCCGTTTTGGCCGTTACCGACGATGACAAGACCAATATGCTCGCCGCAGTGCGGGCCAAGGCGATGGGCTGTTCGATGACCATCTGTCTGGTCAACGACCCGACGCTCGCGCCATTGATGGCTCCGCTCGGGATCGACGCCTATATCAATCCGCGCGCGACCACTGTCAGCTCGATCCTGCGCCATATTCGCCATGGGCGTGTGAAAGGTGTGTATTCGATTGGCGATGCCGAGGCCGAGTTGATCGAAGCTCAGGTGCTGGGAACTTCTCCCATTGCCGGCCAGCGCATCCGCGATATCGCATTTCCCGAAGGCGTCTTGCTGGGCGCGGTCCTCAAGGAGGGCAAGCTGGTCAAGCCAAACGGCAGCCTCAGGATCGACGAGGGCGACCACATCGCCATTTTCGCAATGGCCAGTGATGTTCCGGAGGTCGAGCGCCTTTTGCAGGTCTCGATCGACTACTTCTGATGTATGCACGGCTCGCCAGCCTTCCCCTATTCGTGCTTCTGATGGCGATCGGATCGGCGGCGATGATCGTGCCGTCGATGCACGCTCTGTCGATTGGCAATCATGCTGTTGCGCGGGTGTTCTTCTACTGGATGATCCTGTTTCTGCTCCTGACGGCCCTGATCGCGATTGCCTCAAGCGGGTCAAGGCCCAAAAGTCAAACCCGGAGCCATCTTTCGACCCTGATCGCCGCCTACCTTCTTTTGCCGGCGATGCTCGCCGTTCCCTTTTTCGAATTGACGCGTGGCTACGGCTTTCTGAGCGCATGGTTCGAGATGGTGTCCTCTTTCACCACCACCGGGGCGACGCTGTTTGACCGACCCTATGTTCTCCCGCATTCCTTGCATTTGTGGCGCGGTCTTGTTGGATGGCTGGGCGGCCTTTTCATTTGGGTCATAGCTGTGGCCCTGCTGGCGCCGCTTAACCTTGGCGGGTTTGAAGTGCGCGCGCAGGCGCGATCTCTGACCCGGTTGCCGGGCGCTAGTCAGACCGGTCCTTTGGCCGATCCCTCTGAGCGGCTCATTCATTATGCTGCCAGACTGGCCCCGCTTTATTCTGCCGCGACCGGCGTTCTGTGGCTCGGCCTCATCTTTGCGGGCGAAACCCCGTTCGTTGCCGTAGTTCACGCGATGTCGGTGATGTCGACCTCGGGCATTTCACCCATCGGCGGGCTTTATCCCGCCGACAGCGGAATTCTGGGCGAGTTGATCATGTTTCCGTTCTTCTTCTTTGCCCTGTCCCGGCTCACGTTCTCCCGCAGCCTCATGGGCGAGGAACGGACCGCATTTTGGAAAGATCCCGAGTTTCGCCTTGGGATTGGCCTCGTTCTGTTTGTTCCGACACTCCTTTTCCTGCGGCATTTTTTCGTCGGGTTCGATCTCACGAGCCTTGAAGGCCTTCGCGCCGCGCTCCGGTCGATATGGGGAGCGACATTTACCGTCCTGTCTTTCCTTACGACGACCGGATTTGAGGCGCATGATTGGACGCTGGCAGCACGGTGGGCAGGATTGCCGACACCAGGCCTGGTGCTTGTCGGTCTGGCGCTTGTCGGTGGGGGTATTGCGACGACGGCGGGCGGGGTCAAACTCCTGCGTGTCTACGCCCTGATCCGCCACAGCGAGCGCGAACTGGAGCGGCTGGTGCATCCCCATTCGCTGGGAGGTTCGGGTCAGGAAGCCCGGCGCATTCGGCGGCAAGGGGCGTTTGTTGCCTGGACCTTCTTCATGATCTTCGCGATCAGCATTTGTGGTGTGATTGTTCTGCTGTCGCTGACCGGAGTGCAGTTCGAAACCGCAACCGTGCTGGCAGTTGCCGCCATCTCGACGACCGGGCCATTGGCCGAGGTTGCCGCCGAAGATCCCATTGCGATCTCGGGCATTCCGGACGCGGCCAAGTTCATTCTGATGTTGACGATGGTGCTCGGGCGGCTTGAAGCAATGGCGATTATCGCGCTGCTTAATCCTGATATCTGGCGCAAATAGACCCGTGAGCCTCGGAATTTTTGGGCTGGAAACTCAATTCAGGGTTGGACATACTTGCCCCAATAACAACACGGCCGGAACCGGCCGCAAGAATAAGGGAAGCAAGATGGCGACCGACAAACAGAATCTGCAGGATGCCTTTTTGAACCACGTCCGCAAGACGAAGGTTCCGGTGACGATTTTCTTGGTTAATGGCGTGAAACTGCAAGGCGTCATCACATGGTTCGACAGCTTCTGCGTGCTCCTGCGCCGCGATGGCCAGTCGCAGCTTGTCTACAAGAGTGCGATCTCGACGATCATGCCGGCGCAGCCGATCAACCTCTATGACGGCGAAGAATAGGCATCATGGAAACCGATAGGCCCGCCACGCGGGCCTGGGTGCTGCACCCCGACATCAAGACCGACCGGGACCGCCGCGCCGCGGGACCGGCGCTTGAGGAAGCCGTCGCGCTTGCGGCGGCTTTGCCTAATCTCGAGGTTATAGGCTCCGAGGTCGTGCCGCTCCCGAAGGTGCATCCGGGGATGTTTTTTGGGTCTGGCAAGATTGCGGAGCTGAAGGCGCGTCTGGCTGATGCCGAGATCGAGCTTGTGTTGATCGACGGTCATGTGGGGCCGGTCCAGCAGCGCAACCTCGAAAAGGAGTGGGGTGTCAAACTCCTCGACCGGACGGGCCTTATCCTCGAGATTTTCTCCGACCGCGCCCGCACCAACGAAGGTGTGTTGCAGGTCGAGATGGCCGCGCTCTCCTATCAGCGCACCCGCCTTGTCCGCGCCTGGACCCACCTTGAACGTCAGCGGGGCGGGCTTGGCTTCGTGGGCGGCCCGGGCGAGACCCAGATCGAGGCCGACCGGCGCGCCATCGACGACCAGCTCGTGCGGCTGAGGCGCCAGCTCGACAAGGTGGTGAAAACCCGCGAGCTGCACCGCAAGGCGCGCGCCAAGGTGCCGTTTCCGATCGTGGCTCTGGTGGGCTACACGAACGCTGGCAAGTCGACCCTGTTCAACAGGCTGACCGGGGCGGAGGTATTCGCCAAGGACATGCTTTTCGCCACGCTCGATCCGACCATGCGGCGGGTTGTCCTGCCCTCGGGCGACGAGATCATCCTGTCGGACACGGTGGGCTTTATCTCCGATCTGCCGACCGAGTTGGTGGCTGCCTTCCGGGCAACGCTCGAGGAGGTGCTGGATGCCGATCTTATCGTTCATGTCCGCGACATTTCGCATTCCCAGCATGAAGAGCAAGCGCGGGACGTGATGGAGATCCTGCACAGCATAGGGGTCGCCGAAGGAGCGCCGATGCTTGAGGTCTGGAACAAAATAGACCGACTCAGTGCAACCGATCAGGAGGCGATGCGCAATTCTGATGCGCGCTCGAAGGACGTTTTCGCCATTTCGGCGATTACGGGTGAAGGGCTCGATCGGCTCCTTGCGGAAATCGCCGTCCGGCTAAAGCCACCGCATTTGACCGAGACCCTTCGTCTGGCCCACTCCGAAGGCAAGAAACGCGCCTGGCTTTTCAAGGAAGGCGTGGTTGATAGTGAAGTGCAGGGCGAAGAAGGCTCTGAAATGACGATCACCTGGACACCCCTGCAGAAGGAGCGCTTCGCGCGCCTCTGAAGAGGGGGCTCTGCCCCCGCCCTTCGGGCTCCCCCGGAGTATTTTTGGCCACAAGATGTTAGGGGCGCGGGACAAGCTCCATGATGCCGACTGCAGCGGCACGGGCGAGGGCCGGATCGAGTGACATAGGGATATATTCGCCGCGCCGCCAAAGCTCGCCCAGGTCGTCATAGTGCCGGCTGAGGGGGTGGCCCGACTGGCCAGTCGATATTATGAAGACCGAGCTGTCGGGATCGGCGAAGTCATAGACCCCGCGGTAGCCGGCGGCGTGGACGTTCTGGAAGGGGTTTGGCTCTTCTCCCGAGGTGCGGCCGCGCAGAAGCGTATTGTCGCCGCCACTGGTGGACTGGCGGATATTGACGAACCAGTTGAGGATCGGCACTTCGCCCAGGGTGGGGTGATCGTGGGTGGCCTGATGCGCGTCACCCCAGCGCAGGGATTGCAGGTCCTGCCCATAGGTATCGTTGATCCAGACGATCGCGTCGTCGAGGGCGGCGCGGGCCATTTCGGTGCAGGTCTCGATCCGGGCCGATTGGGCCACATCGCACCAGACCGCCGCGCCTTCGGTATTGCGGAAGACACGCTCGATGAAGAGCGGCTCGACATGGGTATAGTCTTCGGCCAGAGGGCCGAGATCGTCGGAGATCAGCCGCACCTGCAGCGCCCGGAGCCAGGCGGCATAGATGAGGGGCTCGGGCAGGTGTTCGTTCATCTCGCCGTTCCAGTCGGCCAGAAGCTGTAGCGCGGTCTGGCGTTCGGCCTCGAGGGTTCCGGCGGGGGCGGCCTCGCCGGTAAACCACAGATCGGCGCCGATGAGCGGAAGGAGCGAGCGGGCGGTGAAGCTCACCGTGTCGAGCTGGGCTTCGATGAAGCTTTCGCGGGTATGCACCTCGCGGGATTGCATCAAAAGGCGCCAGCGGTTGATCCGCTGCGTGTCGCCCCACTCGAACGACATATGTTCGGGGAAGGGGCGATCGAGCACCTTGTTGTTGGTGTTACCGAGGAGGCCGCCCTCTGGATCGATGAATTCAGGGTTGGTGGCGTAGGGCAGGGTGCCGATCCAACGGTTCTGGGCGAGATATCCATAGGTGGGCAACCGCCCCTGGCTTTGATGCCCAAGGCTGCGGCGCGGGAAGGCGCCAATGGTTTTCATCGCGACCTGGTTGCGATCTGCCAGCATGAGGTTTTGCGAGGGAGCTATAAAATCCTTGGCCGCTGCAATCGCCTGATCAATATTGTGCGCGCGCATGATGCCCACCCCAGCGCTGAGCGAGGTGTCGTGGTCGGACAGGGCAGTCCAGGCGACCGAAGTTACATGGCCGGCCGGACGGATGGCTCCGAGATCATATTGGTCAGGAGGCAGAACAGGGCCGTTTTCGGTCCATTGTAGTTTGATTGTGACGGCAGGCGCACCCGCGACGGCGATGATACTGTCGCGAGAACGGAAAGGGGCCCAGCCGTCGGGGGTGCGGTATTCGTCGGGGTTCTGGGGGTTGACCTCTTCGATATAGACGTCCTGATCGTCCAGATAGCTCGAGGTCAGGCCCCAGCCGAGATCGGCGCTGCGGCCGATCAGGACGAGGGGCAGGCCGGGGATCGTCCCGCCGATGACACCGCCGGTCGAAAGCTCAAGTCGGGCGAGATACCAGATCGACGGGGCGGTCAGGCCGAGGTGTGGATCGTTGGCCAACAGGGTTGAGCCGGTGGCCGAACGGCTGACGCCCGCGGCCCAGGCGTTGGAGGCTCCTGCCAGGGGCAATGGCTTGACCGGTGAGAGCGGGTCAAATGGCATATGGCTGTCGGCCAGAAAGAGGGGAACATCCTCTACAAGCTCGGCATAGCGCGGCAGGGCTGCGGTTCCGGTTCCGGGCGCGTCAGGCAGAATATCGGCCACACGCTCTGGTGAAAGGGCAAGCGAGGTTCGCGCGCGTAGGACCTCCGCCTGAAGGTGTCCTGAGAGCTGAAGCGCCATGAGCTTTAGGATCGCTATTGAATCCGCAGGTTGCCACGGAGCGATCGCTTGGCTGAAGACCCACATTTCCGGCGCGCCCCTTCCGCGGGCGCCCGAATTTACCTCGTCGATCCAGGCGTTAACGCCCGCACTATAGGCATTGAGCATCGCTCGCGTGCGCGCATCCTGCGCCTCGACCGAAGAGACCGCCAGATTGTAGAGATCGAAGCGGCGCAAGAGGCTGTCGATCTTGAGAGTACGGCTGCCGAAAAGCTCCGATAGCCGGCCCTGAACGGTACGCCGCAGCATGGTCATCTGCCAAAGGCGATCTTGGGCATGAGCATAGCCAAGGGCGTAAAACACATCCTCGTCGGTCTGACCGAAAATATGCGGCACGTCAGCGTTGTCACGGACGATCTCGACCGGGGCGGATATTCCCGCGACCTCGTATGTGCCGGTGTAATCCGGAAGAGATCGTGAGGCGAAATAGTAGATGAGGCCCAAAGCTCCGACCACGATGACGACGACACCGGTTGCAATACGCAGGAGCCATCGGAAGAGTTGCGCCATCTTGTCTCGAACCCAAATGCCTTGTTGACGCCCCCTTTCCGGGGGTTAGGTATCGGTATCTGGTTTCACGGCAAAGCGCGAGGGGAGAACGATGGCAAAGCTGGCATTCCTGGGTCTTGGGGTGATGGGATATCCGATGGCGGGGCATCTGGCCGCCAAGGGGCATGAGGTCACGGTCTACAACCGCACAGCGGCCAAGGCCGAGAAATGGGCGGCGCAGCACGGTGGAAAATGGGCGGCGACGCCGGCCGAAGCGGCCGCGGGCGCCGATATGGTCATGGCCTGTGTCGGCAACGATGACGACCTGCGCGCCGTTTGTCTTGGTGAGACTGGTGCTTTCGCCGGAATGAAGGCGGGCGCTCTCTTTGTCGATCACACCACTGTCTCGGCTGCGGTCACACGTGATCTCTATGCCGCTGCGAAAGACGTTGGCGTGAGCTTCGTCGATGCGCCGGTGTCGGGCGGCCAGGCAGGGGCCGAGAACGGCCAGCTTGTGATCATGTGTGGCGGCGAACAGGCCGCCTATGATGCGGCAGAGCCGGTGATGAATTCCTATGCCAAGCTCTGCAAGCGCCTTGGCGATAACGGAGCCGGGCAGTTGACGAAGATGGTCAACCAGATCTGTATCGCAGGCCTCGTGCAAGGTTTGTCCGAGGGCCTCCATTTTGCCGAGAAGGCAGGGCTGGACGGACGCGAGGTCATCGAGGTGATCGGCGGCGGCGCGGCCGGAAGCTGGCAGATGGTCAACCGCTACAAGACCATGCTCGATGACCACTTCGAGCACGGGTTTGCCGTCGACTGGATGCGCAAAGACCTCGGCATTTGCCTCGCCACCGCCAACGAGACCGGAGCGAGCCTGCCGGTCACCGCTCTTGTCGATCAATTCTACAAGGAAGTGCAGAAGATGGGCGGCGGCCGCTGGGACACCTCGAGCCTCTTCAAACGCCTGCGCAAGCTCGACAGCTAAGAAAGAGGGGGCGCCGCCCCCGTCGCCTTTGGCGACTCCCCCGGAGTATTTCGGGCCAAAAGAAACAAAGGGGCTGCGACAGACGCGGCCCCTTTCTTTTGGCGAAAAATACTCCCGGGGAGCGCGAGGGGCAGGCAGCCCCTCGCTCTTACTTCTCGGGGATCAGGCCGCGCGGGCTGAAGCGCAAGACCAGAAGGAGCGCAAGCCCCATGGTGAAGAGGCGCATATGCGCGGCCGAGTCCTGCATGGCGACGCGGAACCAGTTGTCGTCGGCGAGGCCCGAAGTGAGGATTTGGGTCAGCCACAGGCCAAGAGGTTCGACCTGGACCCAGAGCCACCAGATCAGGAAGGCACCGAGAATCGAGCCGAAGTTGTTGCCCGATCCGCCGATAATCACCATGACCCAAATGAGGAAGGTGAAGCGCAGCGGCTGGTAGGCGCCGGGGGTGAGCTGGCTGTCGAGAGTGGTCATCATCGCGCCGGCGATGCCGCAGATGGCCGAGCCGAGGATGAAGATCTGCAGGTGGCGGGCGGTGACGTCCTTGCCCATGGCCTCGGCGGCGGTCTCGTTGTCGCGGATCGCCCGCATCATCCGGCCCCAGGGGCTTTTGAGCGCGCGCTCGGCGAGCCAGAGGAGCGCCAGGAGAACGAGGGTAAAGAGGACCATATAGGCGAGTTTCACGTAGATCGTGGAGCCGGTGGTCGCATCAAGGCCAAAGCTCGCGGCACGCTCGACGAAGCTGGCGCTGTTTTGCAGGTCGATCTCATAGGGGACAGGGCGAGGCAGGCCGATCACGTTCTTCACGCCGCGGGCGAGCCAGTCTTCGTTCTTCAGGACCGAGATGATGATCTCGGCGATGCCGAGGGTGGCGATGGCGAGGTAGTCGGAGCGCAGGCCGAGAGCCGTCTTGCCGATCACCCAGGCCGCGCCGGCGGCCAGCGCGCCGCCGAGGGGCCATGCGAGAAGCGTGATGATGCCCCAATCGCGGAAGCCATCGGGACCGCCGGGGTTGATCCCGCCGATATTGCCGAAATTGGCAGGCTTGATCGCTTCAACCACGCCGACGCCGCCGTCAAAGACCCAGCGGTAGACAAAGAAGCCGCCAACGAGGATCACGAGGGTCGAAAGCGCGCGCGCCCGGCCTTTGGGCATCCGGCTCTGAACCAGGACCGCGGCAACGACCGTCGCGGCACCGAGCACGAGCGCCAAAAGGATGCGCGGGCCGCCACCTGCGGTCCAGGCGCCGGGGGTTGGGGGCAGGGAGACAAGCACCGTAGCCAGGCCGCCCAAGGCGACAAAGCCCATGATGCCCACGTTGAAGAGGCCCGCATAGCCCCACTGCAGATTGACCCCAAGCGCCATGATCGCCGATATCAGCGCCATGTTGAGGATGCCCAACGCGGTGTTCCAGCTGCCCGAGAAGATCCAGGCGCTCGTCGTGCCTTCGAGAAGGAAAAGGACGGCGACGAAGCCGAAAAGAAGCGGGGTGCGCATCGACTGGCTCATACCGACTGTCCTTTGAAGAGGCCCGTGGGCTTGAAGAGAAGCACGATGATCAGGATCGCGAAGCTGACGGCAAATTTGTAGTCGGTCGACATCAGCTGCACGAGCCCGTCAGGCGCGAGGCTTTCGGGAAGCCAATAGCCAAGCACCTTCTTCCAGGCATAGGTCACCGTCACTTCCGAGAAGGCCACCACGAAGCCGCCAGCAATCGCGCCAAGCGGATTGCCGAGGCCGCCCACCACCGCCGAGGCAAAGATCGGCAGGAGAAGCTGGAAATAGGTGAAGGGCTTGAAGCTCTTGTCGAGGCCATAGAGCACACCCGCCACTGTGGCGAGGCTGGCGACGATGAGCCATGTGACCATCACCACGCGTTCGGGGTTGATGCCCGACAGAAGGGCCAGATCCTCGTTATCGGAGAAGGCGCGCATGGATTTGCCGGTGCGGGTCTTGTTGAGGAACCAGAAGAGCGCCGCAACCACGATCACCGCGACGACGATGGTCAGGACCTGCGTCGTCCTCACGGCGAGGCCCTCGGCAAGGCCGGTCATTTCCTTGAAGTCGCGGGCGCTGATGATGAACCGCTCGCCATCGGAAAAGTTCTGGTCGCCCACGCCGATAATGAAACGGACGATGCCGTTCATGATGAACATGACGCCTACCGAGACGATCACGAGGATCACCGGCGCGGCCTTTTTGCGGCGGTAAAAGCGATAGACGGCGCGATCGGTGCCGACCAGAAGGAGGCCTGTCGCCAGAATGCCGAAGGGCAGGGCGAGAAGGGCGGTCGGCAGGGGGCCGAAGCTGATCCCCATACTCTGGAACCACCATGTGATCAGGATGGTCATCGTCGTGCCGAAGGCCATCGTGTCGCCATGGGCGAAGTTTGAAAACCGCAGGATGCCGTAGATCAGCGTCACACCGAGCGCGCCGAGCGCAAGCTGGGCGCCATAAGAGGTCGCGGGGATCAGGACGAAATTGGCGAGGACGACGAGGCCGTTCAGAAAATCCATGGTCTCATCCTCCCAGGAAACTGCGGCGAACTTCGGGATCGTTCAGAAGCTCTCTGCCGGTGCCGGTATGGGCGTTGCGCCCCTGAACCAAGACATAGCCGCGATCGGCGATCTCAAGCGCTTGGCGTGCGTTCTGCTCGACCATGAGGATCGGGATGCCGGTGCGGCTCACCTCGATGATCCGGTCAAAGAGCTCGTCCATGACGATGGGCGAGACACCGGCGGTGGGTTCGTCAAGCATCAGGAGCTTGGGCTTGGTCATCAGCGCGCGCCCCACAGCGACCTGCTGGCGCTGGCCACCCGACAACTCGCCCGCCGCCTGACGGCGCTTGTCCTTCAGGATCGGGAAGAGATGATAGACCTGCTCCATCGTCTCGCGGATATCGTCGCGGCGGATGAAGGCGCCCATCTCGAGGTTTTCCTCGACCGTCATCGAGGGGAAGATATTGCGCACTTGCGGCACGAAACCCATGCCCTTGACCACGCGATCCTGCGGCGAGAGCGCGGTGATATCCTCGCCCGCGAGCCGGACCGAGCCGGAACGCACATTGAGCATCCCGAAGATCGCCTTCATGGCGGTCGACTTGCCGGCTCCGTTGGGGCCGACGATCACGGCGATCTCGCCGGGGTTCACCGAAATGGTGCATTCATG
>JAHEBR010000170.1 GCA_024642185.1 Marivivens sp.
GCGATCAAGGATCTGGCCGATGCCAAGGGCCTGCCCACGACCATGGGCTCGCCCGCCTACAAGGACGCAGGGCCTGCGCCCAAAGACGACATCATGGTGGCGCGGATGCGGGCGGCCGGGGCGCTGATCATCGGCAAGACCAACACGCCCGAGTTCGGCCTCGGCTCGCATACCTACAACCCCGTCTGGGGCGCAACGCGCAATCCTTGGGATCCAGCCAAATCGGCGGGCGGCTCGTCGGGCGGGGCAGCGGTGGCGCTGACCACGGGCATGATGCCGATAGCTGACGGGTCGGACATGATGGGCAGCCTGCGCAATCCTGCAGGCTGGGCCAATATCTATGGCTACCGGCCAAGCTGGGGCCTTGTGCCGAGCGAGCCGGAGGGCGACGCCTTCCTGCACCAGCTTTCAACCGCCGGGCCGATGGGCCGCTCGCCCGCCGACGTGGCGATGACGCTGACGGTGCAGGCGGGCCACGATCCGCGCCAGCCCCACGGGCGCGATCTGCCGGATATCGAGCACTTGAATGCCGATCTGAAAGGCCGCCGGATCGGCTGGCTTGGCGATTGGGGCGGGGCGCTGCCGATGGACGGGGGCATCCTCGAGACCTGCGAAGAGGCGCTGAAAATCTTTGGCGATCTGGGCTGCCATGTCGGGAAGATCGCGCCGCCGTTCCAGCTCGAACTTCTGTGGGACAGCTGGATCACGCTCCGCAGCTGGTCGATCGCCGCCTCCTGCGCGGCGCTCTATCTTGATGAGCGGACCCGAGACCTATTGAAACCCGAGGCGCAATGGGAAACCGAACGGGGCCTTAAGCTTTCGGCGATGGATATCCACCGCGCCAGCGTGATCCGCTCGCGCTGGTTCGAGGCGGCGGCCAAGCTGTTTGACAGCTATGACGCGCTGGTTCTGCCCACGGCGCAGGTCTGGCCTTTCCCGGTGGAATGGACATGGCCCAAGGAAATCGCGGGCATCACCATGGACACCTATCACCGGTGGATGGAGGTGGTGGTGCCTGCGGGCCTGATCGGCCTGCCGTGCCTTGCGGTTCCGGCGGGCTTTGGTGCGCATGGGCTGCCGATTGGCCTTCAGCTCATCGGCCGACGCGGCAGCGACGTGTCGCTCTTGCAACTGGGGCAAGGCTGGCACAATGCGGCGCCTTGGGCGCACCTGCGGCCAGAGGTCACTTGACAGATACCCCTTTCGCTTGCTGCCATGCCTCTCGGGGAGAACACATATGACAGAAGAACAGGCGCCAGCCGCATCACCGCTGCCGGAAATCGGCCGCGTCACCCTCGGGGAGCTTTGGATCTGCCTGAAGGAGGGCTTCGTCGACTTCCTCCTCGCGCCGCAATACGGGCTCGCCTTTTCGGCGGTCTATGTTCTGGGCGGCTTCCTGCTCGTCTGGCTTGGGGCCGGAACGGTCAGCTGGACGCTCACCATCTCGTTGGGATTCCCGCTGGTGGCCCCCTTCGCCGCTGTGGGCCTTTATGAGGTCAGCCGCCGGATCGAGGCGGGGATGGCGCTGGAATGGAAGCCGGTGTTGGCGGTGATCTGGCAGGAACGCACCCGCCAGATCCCGTGGATGGGGGCGATCATCGTCATCTACCTCCTGTTCTGGACCTTCCTTGCGCATATGATCTTTGCCGTCTTCATGGGGCTTTCGACGGCGGTCAATGTCTCGTCGAGTTTTGAGATGTTTCTCACGCCCACGGGGATGCGGATGGTTGCTGCCGAGGTCGTGGTCGGGGCCGCGCTGGCCTATCTGCTCTTCGCGATGACGCTGGTGAGCCTGCCGCTCCTCCTCGAAAAGGAGATCGACTTTGTCACGGCGATGCTCCTGTCGATCCGCACGGTTTCGGAGAATTTCGTGGTGCTGACAATCTGGGCGCTGATCATCGCGGTCTTGTCGGTCCTTGCGCTCGCGCCGTGGTTTCTTGGCCTGATGATCGTTTTGCCGATCCTTGGCCACGCCACATGGCACCTTTACCGGCGGGCGCTCTACGATCCAGTCTGACGAGAAAGGGCGCCGCGGAGATCCGGGCGCCCTTTGCTGCTGAAATCTTCGTCAGATCAGGCTTCGGCTTTGTCCGCCGGTTTGGCCTTGCCGCCGGTTGTATCAAGCGGGTTGTCCTGACGCTGAACCGAGCCCTCGAAATGGGCGCCGGATTCGATGGCGATCGTTTTGTGGATGATGTCGCCCTCGACACGGGCGGTCGAGGTCAGGCGGACCTTGAGGCCGCGCACGCGGCCAATGATGCGGCCGTGGATCACCACGTCATCAGCGATCAGCTCGCCGCGAACGGTGGCACCTTCGCCGACGGTCAAAAGGTGAGCGCGGATATCGCCGTCAACCTGCCCTTCGATGTTGATATCGCCCGTCGTCTTGAGGTTGCCCTTCACATGAAGGTCGGACGACAGGATCGAGGGCGCAGGTTTGGGCTTGGGCGCGCTGGGTTTGAAATCAGGCGTGCTGGCCGGAGCGGCAGGGGCCGACGGAGTGGAAGTTTCAGAGGCCTTCGGGCCCGGTTCATTGATTTTGCTTTTAGAAAACATTGGCTCCAGCTCTCAGAAAGGTCATAGGATTGACCGGTTTGCCGCTCGTGATGACTTCATAGTGAAGATGGGGGCCGGTCGATCGTCCGGAATTGCCCATATCACCAATCCGTTCGCCTTGCGAGACCCTTTGTCCCACGGAGACCCGGATCTTGTTGAGGTGCGCATAGCGGGTTTCGATGCCAAACTCGTGGCGGATCTTGATCAGGCGCCCATAACCCGACGACCAGCCGGCGAAGATCACCGTGCCATCAGCGGTCGCATAGATCGGCGTGCCGACAGGGGCGGCGAGGTCGGTTCCCTCATGCGGTTTGCCCCAGCGGATGCCGAAACCGGAGGTATAGCGAAAGGTCGATTTCACAGGCATCGCCAGCGGGACCTTGTTGGCGGCGATCCGGTAGAGGTTGATCCGGTCCATCGCGCCGAGAATGTCGTTGGCGCGCAGGGCGTCTGCATCGGGGGCGCCACCCTTGGTCGAGAACTGGATCGACATATCCGGCCCGCCGAGGCCGGAGTAACCTGACCGGACCTGATCAATCAGGCGCTCGGGGTCGAGGCCAACTTGGCGGAAAATGTTGTCGAGCGGCTCGACCGACACAAGCATCGCCTCTTCAAGCTGGCGGAAAATCTCGTCGTTGCGGTCCTGCATGAGGCGCAGCTCAAGTTCCATTGTTTCGGCATAGGCAATGGCGGCTTGGGCATCGGTTTCGATCTGATCGCGCTCGGCTGCGGTCTGGGCCAGTGCCTCGGCCAGTATATCGACGGTATCAGAGAGGTCGCCGCCGTTGCCCAGCCCCGGAAGCGGAGTTCCGTTGGCGGCGGCTGTCTCAAGAGCCTCCAGGCGGGCGTTGACCTTGTTGCGCTCTTCCAAGGTGCGGCGCAGCGTTGCCTGAATGACCTCGATACCCGTCTCCAGCTCGCGCCGCCGGTCTTCGGAGGCCAGTAGCTCGGACTGCATCGAAGAGATCGCCTCGAGCGCCGAGCTGAACCGCTCCTGAGCTGCTGCGGCCTCTTCGGCGCGGTTGTCCCGCTCATTTGAAAGCGCATTGAGGCGGTCTTCATAGATCAGTTGATCGCGCTGCGCCTGCGCGCGGAAATTCCCCGAGCCGATGGAATCCATCAGCAGGATCGCGGTCGCGATGATCGTCCAGCCGACGAAAAGCCCGCCGCCGCACCAGATCAGAAGCTGGGTTTCGGGCTTGAGGCGGATAAAGCGTGTTTCCGTGTCCGAGCGCAGGAACAGGCGTTTTTCCGGAAACCGCCGCTCGAGCGCCATGTGGACGCGTTTCAACAGCCTGATATGCAACGATCTTCCCATCCCTTGCGCGGCAAGCCCCGTTGCCGCCCACAGGTGTTAGCGGCCACGGGCAAGAGGATCAAGAATTTTGAGTAAAACCGCTCAGAAGACCTGACCAGTTCAGGCCAGTTTTCGCCTATTCATCAAGCGCCCGCCGGTGATCGGGCGGCAGGCTATCTGCGAGAGGCCAGTAGAAATCGGGCGGCAGGCCCGCTTCGGCGCGCTTTTCCTCGTTGAAGGGCGGCTTCAGCGCCCCGTGGAAATATTTGCGCACAAGGCCGTGGAAGGCCTCCTTCGGATCGAGGTCGTGGCGGCCGCAGAGGAAGTGGAACCACTTCGAGCCATAGGCCACGTGGTGCACCTCTTCGGCATAGATCACCTTGAGCGCCTTGATCGCCTTGGTCTCGCCCGCCTTCTCGAACACCTCGATCATCCCCGGCGTCACGTCGAGGCCGCGCGCCTCGAGCACCATCGGCACCACGGCAAGGCGGCCCATCAGGTCGTCGGCGGTATCTTCGGCGGCGCGCCACATTCCGGCGTGGGCGGGCAGGGCGCCATAGTGGCTGCCCATTTCCTCAAGACAGTCGCAGACGAGGGTGAAGTGGAACGATTCCTCCTCGGCCGATTTCACCCAGTCGTCGAAAAAGCCGATGGGCAGCGGGATATGCGAGAAACGGGCGATGATATCCCAGTGCAGATCGACGGCATTCAGTTCGATATGCGCGACCGCGTGCAGAAGGGCGATCCGCCCCGCCGGCGTTCCGGGGCGGCGGCGTGGCACATCGCGGGGGGCGAGAAGCTCGGGCTTGTCGGGGCGGGCCGGGCGCAGGGGCGGGCTGGCGGTGCCGACCGGGATCGCGGGGCCCTCTTTGCGCGAGGCAAACCACGCGGCGGCGTGGCGCTTGGAAAGTGCTGTCTTTTCGCGGCCATCGGCGGTGCGCAAGACCTCGGCGGCCATTTCGGCAAGGCAGGTGGCAGACATCACAGCTCCGCCACGGCAGACAGGACTTCGCCCACGTGACCCTTGACCTTCACCTTCTCCCA
>JAHEBR010000171.1 GCA_024642185.1 Marivivens sp.
GATGCACGAGCGACGAGACCGTGGTGATGACGATCAGCATGATCGTCGTCAGCCGGTCGATGCGGATGGCCCAATCGGTCGACAATTCGCCCGAAGCGATCCAGCGCATCAGCGAGACAGTATAGCCCTCGCCGTCGAACCCCAGAAACATCACCCACGACAGGAGCGCGGCCAGGAAAAGAAGGCCGGTCGTCAGATATTGGGCGGCCGTCTCGCCGATCACCCGCCAGCCGAAGCCGCCGATGATGGCCCCCAGAAGCGGCGCGAAAAGGATGGTGGATTCCATGGGTCCTTAGCCTTTCATCACGTTGACGTCTTCAACGTCGATGGTCCCGCGGTTGCGGAAGAAACAAACCAGAATGGCAAGGCCGATCGCAGCCTCGGCGGCGGCGACGGTCAGCACGAAAAGGGTAAACACCTGCCCGACCAGATCCCCGAGGAAGGACGAGAAGGCAACGAAATTGATGTTTACCGCCAAAAGCATCAACTCGATGCTCATCAGAAGGATGATGACGTTCTTGCGGTTGAGAAAGAGCCCGAAGATACCGATCACGAAGAGTGCTGCGGCAACGGCGAGATAGTGTTCAAGTCCGATCATGATCAAAGCCCCTGCCCCGGTTTGACATCTTTCAGCTCCATCGCCTTGGCCGGATCGCGATACATCTGGGCGAGGATATCCTGCCGCTTGATGTTGGTGCGGTGGCGCAGCGTCAGCACGATTGCGCCGATCATGGCGACCAGAAGGATCAGGCCCGCAAGCTGGAAGAGCATGATGTATTTGTCATAGATAAGCTGGCCGAGGGCTGCGGTGTTCTGCACCTCGCCCGCCGGAGCGGCCAGACGCTCGGCCACGCCTTCGGAATAATCCCAAGCGCCGAAGGCCATGCCCAGCTGCATCAGGATCACCACGCCGATCAGAAGCGCGAGCGGCATATAGCGGGCCATCTCGGCCTTCAACTCGGCGAAATCGATATCGAGCATCATCACGACGAAGAGGAACAGAACCGCGACCGCGCCGACATAGACGATCATCAGAAGCATCGCCACGAACTCGGCGCCCAGAAGCACGAAAAGCCCCGCCGACGAGATGAAGGCAAGGATCAGCCACAGGACCGAATGGACCGGATTGCGGCTCATCACGGTCATCAGCCCGCCAAGGAGCGTGGTGACCGCGAACGCGTAGAAGGTGAAAGCAGCGACAGTCATTCCTTGTCCTCTTCCATCGCCCCGGTGGCGAGTTCCATCGCCCGGGTCATTGCCGGAACCCCGCCAAAGAACGCGGCCTGCGCGATCGTTTCGGCGATTTCCTGTTTGGTGGCGCCCGCGGCGCGCGCATGGCGCACGGTCAGGCGGATCTGGGCATCGTTTTGCGCGCCAAGGATCGTCAGGCCCATCAGGGTCATCAAAAGACGGGTCTTGGCGTCGAGCCCTTCGGGATTGAAGGTGCGGCCCATCATGGCTTCCATCGCCTCGGCGGGCATGGTCGGCCAGAGCTTGTCAAACCCATTGGGCACAAAGGAATCGAGCGCGGGATTGAGCGTCTTGGCCCAGTCCTGCCCGGCCTTCATCATGGCCGCAAAGGGATTGTTCTCGGTCATCGGTAGGGGGCGTCCATCTCGAGGTTGCGGGCAATCTCGGCTTCCCAGCGATCGCCGTTGGCAAGGAGTTTCTCCTTGTCATAGAACAGCTCTTCGCGGGTCTCGGTCGAGAACTCGAAGTTCGGGCCTTCGACGATGGCATCGACCGGGCAGGCCTCTTGGCAGAAGCCGCAGTAGATGCATTTGGTCATGTCGATGTCATAGCGCGTGGTGCGGCGCGAGCCGTCCTCGCGCGGTTCGGCGTCGATGGTGATCGCCTGCGCCGGGCAGATCGCCTCGCACAACTTGCAGGCAATGCAGCGCTCTTCGCCATTGGGATAGCGGCGCAGCGCGTGCTCGCCGCGGAAGCGGGGGCTGAGCGGGCCGCGCTCGTGCGGATAGTTGAGCGTGGCCTTGGGCGCGAAGAAGTATTTCATCCCCAGCGCAAAGCCCTTGGCGAAATCGGCGAGGAGGAAATACTTGGCGGCGCGGCCGTAATCGATCTGGGTCATGGGATCAGCCTCCGATCGTCCAGCGGGCCCAAAGGCCGCCGAATGCTTCGTATTTGGCAAGGAAGGATACGATCACGACCCATCCCAGCGACATCGGCAGGAACACTTTCCAGCCAAGGCGCATCAGCTGGTCATAGCGGTAACGCGGGGTGATCGCCTTCACCATCGAGAAGATGAAGAAGAAGAACGACATCTTGATGACCATCCACCAGATCCCGTCCGGCAGGCCGGGGATGGGCGAGAGCCAGCCACCGAAGAAGAGAAGCGAGACCAAGGCGCACATCAGCACCACGGCCATCAATTCGCCGATCATGAAGAGAAGGAAGGGCGTCGAGGAATATTCCACCTGATAGCCGGCGACGAGTTCGGATTCCGCTTCCGGCAGGTCGAACGGCGGGCGGTTGGTTTCCGCCAAGGCGCTGATGAAGAACAGGAACAGCATCGGGAAATGCGGCAGCCAGTACCAGTTGAAGATGCCCCAGCTTCCGTCCTGCGCGCGAACGATATCGCCGAAGTTCATCGAGCCGGTGGAGATGATCACACCGATGATGATGAGGCCGATCGAGACCTCGTAGGAAATCATCTGCGCCGCCGAGCGGAGCGAGCCGAGGAAGGGGTATTTCGAGTTCGAAGCCCAGCCGCCCATGATCACGCCGTACACTTCGAGCGAAGAGATGGCGAAGACATAGAGGATGGCCACGTTGATATCCGACAAAACCCAGCCATCATCGAACGGGATCACCGCCCAGGCGATGACCGCGAGGACGAAGGAGATCATCGGCGCAAGGAAAAACACCGCCTTGTCGGCGCCCGCCGGCACGACGACCTCTTTGACGATGTATTTCAGAAAGTCCGCGAAAGACTGCAACAGGCCGAAAACGCCCACCACGTTGGGGCCACGGCGCATCTGCACGGCGGCCCAGATCTTGCGGTCGGCATACATCAGGAAGGCAAGCGCCACGAGAAGCGGCACCAGGACCAGAAGACACTGACCAAGGATCAGAAGTACGATCCCGAGGTTGGTGGTCGTGAAGAATTCAACCATTGTCCCGTCCTTTATTCCGCTGCCATCTTGCCGCCCGCCTGCGCCTTGGCCTGAGCCGAAAGCTCAGCCATCAGCGCACTCGACCGGGCGATCGGGTTGGTCAGGTAGAAGTCTTTGATCGCGTTGCGGAAAGTGGCCTTGCCCATCTTCTTGGGCTTGATCGCTTTCAGCTCGTTCTCGGCCACCTCATCAATCGCGCCGAGGTGCGGGAAAGCCGCCACAAGCGCGCGGCGCAGGCCGGCGATGCTGTCATAGGGGAGCGTCTTGCCAAGCTCGGCCGAAAGCGCCCGCAGGATCGCCCAGTTTTCTTTCGCCTCGCCCGGGGCAAAGCCCGCGCGCATGGCGATCTGGGGGCGGCCTTCGGTGTTGACGAAAAGGCCGCCTTCCTCGGTATAGGCCGCGCCCGGCAGGATGATGTCGGCGCGGTGCGCGCCACGGTCGCCGTGCGAGCCCTGATAAATCACGAAAGCGCCTTCGCCGATTTCGACCTCGTCGGCGCCAAGGCTATAGATCACCTCGGCCCCGTCGAGTGCGGCTTTCATGCCGCCTTCGGTGGTGGCACCCACATCCATCGCGCCCACGCGGGCGGCGGCGGTGTGGAGGATCATCAGCTTGGAATTCGAATTCGCGGCGAGCTTCATCGCATGGGCGAGAACCGCCTCGCCATCCGCCTCTTGCAGCGCGCCTTGGCCGACGATGACGAGCGACGGCACATCCTTGGTCGCGCCAATCTCCTTCGACGACAGCTCTTCAAGCGCCGCACGGTCGGTGCCGACGTGGACGTAATCATATGTCAGATCAACGGCTTCGCCCACAAGGCCGATGGTGGCGCCCTTGAGCCAGGCCTTGCGCAGACGCGCGTTCAGCACCGGCGCCTCGAGGCGCGGGTTGGTGCCGATCAGCTGGATCATCTTGGCGCTGTCGATATCCTCGATGGTCGCCGTGCCGGCATAACCGCCACGGTTGCCCGCCGGCAGCTTGGCATTGTCGGTGCGGCATTCGACCGAACCGCCGAGGCTCTCGACCAGTTCCTTGAGCGCATAAACCGCCTCGACCGGGGCCAAATCGCCCACAAGGCCGGCCAGCTTCTTGCCCTTCATCGCCTTGGCGGCGGCGGCAAGCGCCTCGCCCCAAGTGGCTTTGCGCAGCGTGCCGTTTTCACGGATATAGGGGGTATCGAGGCGCTGGCGGCGCAGGCCGTCCCAGACAAAGCGGGTCTTGTCGGAGATCCACTCCTCGTTCACGCCGTCATGGTTGCGCGGCAGGATCCGCATCACTTCGCGGCCCTTGGTATCGACGCGGATGTTGCTGCCCAAAGCATCCATCACGTCGATGGTCTCGGTCTTGGTCAGCTCCCACGGACGGGCGGTGAAGGCATAGGGCTTGGACACAAGCGCCCCCACGGGGCAAAGATCGATGATATTGCCCTGCAGGTTCGAATTCAGCGTCTCGCCCAGATAGCTGGTGATCTCGCTGTCCTCGCCACGGCCGGTCTGGCCCATCTGGGTGATGCCCGCGACCTCGGATGTGAAGCGCACGCAGCGGGTGCAGGAAATGCAGCGGGTCATGTGGGTCTCGACCAGCGGCCCGAGGTTAAGATCCTCGCTGGCGCGCTTGGGCTCGCGGTAGCGCGAGAAATCGACACCATAGGCCATCGCCTGATCCTGAAGATCGCACTCGCCGCCCTGATCGCAGATCGGGCAATCGAGCGGGTGGTTGATCAGGAGAAACTCCATCA
>JAHEBR010000172.1 GCA_024642185.1 Marivivens sp.
GGGAAAAGCTCGCCCGCGCGGGCCTGCCCTGGTGGAGCAACCGCAATCCGTTCTGGACCTACTGGGCCCTCCAAACGGCCTTCCTGACCCTCGCAGCCCTGATCGGCGGCTGGATGGGGCTGTGGCTTTTCGCCACTCAGGCCTTCGTCGCGGTCTTCTATCTCGAGCTTATCAACTACGTCGAACACTATGGCCTGACGCGCAAGCATCTGGGCAACGGCAAATATGAGCACGTTCTGCCGCGACATAGCTGGAACTCGGATTACAAGGTGTCGAACTGGCTATTGATCAATCTTCAGCGCCACTCGGACCATCACTATAAACCCGACCGGCGCTTTCCGCTTCTGCAAACCTATGGCCCCGAAGAAGCGCCACAGCTTCCGAGCGGCTATCCCTTCATCGCCGCAGTCGCCCTTGTGCCGCCGGCGTGGCGGCGGCTGATGAACCCGAAGGTCCGGAAATGGCGGGCGATGTATTACCCCGAAATCACGAATTGGGCGCCCTACAAGAGCGGCGCCAATCCGATGCCGCGCTAGCCTGACAGCGTCTCGATCAGATCCGCCGCGATGGTGCAGCCGTTCGGCTCGGCACGGATCGCCTGTCCGATTGCATCGGCTCGTGCCTCGATCTTTGGATCAAGCGCCTGCCTGAGGGCGGCGGTCAGGGCCTCGCCGGTCATGCGCTTTTGCGGGATCGGTCTTGGCCCGGCGCCAATCCGGGCGACCATCTCTCCAAAGAACGGCTGATCGCCCATCAACGGACAGATGAGCGTCGGCTTGCCCCAACGCAGGCTTTCGTGGGTTGTTCCCGATCCGCCGTGATGGATCGTGGCGCGCACGCGGGGAAAGAGCCAGGGATGCGGCGCCGACTTCAGAACATGAATATCCGGTCCGGCCGCTTCGGCAGAAAGCCCGCCCCAACCGGTCGCGATGATCCCGCGCAGACCGTTGGCTTTGAGCGCCGTCACGACCGCCCTCGTCTGCCGCTCGGGATCCATCCCGGGCATCGAGCCGAACCCGGCATAGATCGGCGGCGGTCCGGCATCGAGAAAGGCTGCAAGATCTTGAGGCGGATCAAAGGGCTCGGGATCGGCAAAGAAATAGCCCGTGGTCTGGTGACCTTCGGGCCAATCGTCGGGCGGCGGAAACAGGGTCGGGCTGAAGGCATGAAGCCGCAGACCCCCCGAGCCATAGCCCGCCAGAGGATCAAGCCGCGCCCCAAGCCCGACCCCCGCCTTTTTCGACCATGACTTCGCCAAAAGCCCCGTCCCCCAGCGGCTCGCGCCGTGAAGAAACCGATGCGACAGCCGGTTGAGCGCTGGCCCCATGTCGCCGGTGCCCAGAAGAAAATTGGGGTAGGCGCCTGTCACCGCAAAGCCGGGCTGCAGCAGGACCGGAACCGCCTTGCCCCCCAACGCCCGCGCCAGATAGGGCGAGAGAAAGCCCTTGGGATGATGAAGGATCAGATCCGCCCGCTCGGCGAGACCCACATCCCACATCTCTTGCGTCTGACGGCGCATCAGATCCTGCAGGACCCGGTAGGCGCGCATCCGCCCCGAAAACCCGGCGAGCGCGGCCTTCATCTGGGGTGTGTTGAGCAGCGCCTCGTAAGAAATTGACAGGCAATTCGCCCTCAGGCCAGCCGCTTCGATCATCGGCGCAAACTCGGCGCTGGCGGAGGCCACGACATCATGGCCGCGCCGCTTCAGTGCGCGCCCAAGCTCGATAAAGGGCTGAACGTCGCCGCGCGATCCGAGGGTCTGCAGCAGGATCTTCATGCTGCGAACAGGGCATAAAAAATACCCCGCCACAAGGGCGGGGTAGTTTGTGCCGTGGATTTGGCCACAGGCACCGGCGGTAAACCGGAATTAGTGTTCGTGCATTTCCGCGCGGATCTGTTGACGCAGAAGATCGATCGGAACCTTCTGGCCCTCGCGCTTGAAGTGCCAGTAGGTCCAGCCGTTGCAGCTGGGCGCGCCTTCGAGGAAAGCGCCGACCTGATGGATCGAGCCCTTGATGTCCAAGCCGATCAGGGTGCCATCGGCGCGCACCTTGGCCTTGTGGCGGCCGTTGATCGACCAAAGCTCTTCGCCCGGACGCAGCATCCCGCGCTCGACCAGCACGCCGAAGGCGACGCGCGGCTCGGCGCGCTTGGAGGTCGAGACCTCGAGCGCCTCTTTGTCGAACTTGCGGGTGTTGGCGATGCGCTTCTCGGCCACCTTGCGATAGGCCGCCTCACGCTCGATCCCAATGAACTCGCGGCCAAGCATCTTGGCAACCGCTCCGGTCGTTCCTGTCCCGAAGAAGGGATCGAGGACAACATCGCCCGAGTTGGTCGTCGCAAGGATCACCCGGTGCAACAGCGCCTCGGGCTTTTGCGTCGGATGCGCCTTGTCGCCGGCTTCATCCTTGAGGCGTTCGTGGCCGGTGCAGAGCGGGATCACCCAATCCGACCGCATCTGAACGCCGTCGTTCATCGCCTTGAGCGCTTCATAGTTGAACGTGTATTTGCTGGCTTCCTGCTTGGAGGCCCAGATCAGCGTCTCATGCGCATTCGTCAGACGCTTGCCGCGGAAATTCGGCATCGGGTTCGACTTGCGCCAGACTACGTCATTGAGGATCCAGAACCCCTGGTTCTGAAGCTCGGCCCCCATGCGAAAAACGTTGTGATAGCTGCCGATCACCCAAATCGCGCCGTTGGGCTTGAGAAGCCGACGCGCCGCCGCAAGCCAATCGCGGGTGAACTTGTCATAGGCTTTGAAGCTGTCGAACTGATCCCAGTGATCATCGACGGCATCGACCTTGGAATTATCGGGCCGGTGCAGATCGCCGCGCAGCTGCAGGTTATAGGGCGGGTCCGCAAAGATGAGATCGACGGACTCGGCCGGAAGACTGTTCATAACCTCGATGCAATCGCCATCGAGAATCGAATTCAGAGGGAGCGCCGCCGCGCTCTTGATCTTGGTTTTGGTCGTCATGTTCTGCCTCTTTAACGGCGGGTTTGCCCGCTCGCTGATTGACCCCAATGTGAGTCAGAGGCGATTCGCTGTCAAAAGTTTTTTTGAATCAATGGGTTACGAATTATTCTTGATACAAGATATTGTGCACGGGCTTGAACGAACGTCTATGATGTGGGGTCACCCCTAGATTTCGAAGCGCCTCCTTATGGGCCGGAGAGGGGTATCCGGCGTTTTTCTCCCAGCCATAGCCGGGGTGCTGTTGCGCCAAATCCACCATCAGCCGATCACGGCACACTTTTGCCACAATTGAGGCCGCCGCGATCGACAATGACCGCGCATCGCCCTTGACGATCGCCTCGGCGGAAACGGCAAGGCCACGCGGGATCATGTTGCCGTCGATCAGAAGGTGATCGGGCGCGAGCGCGAGCCCCGCCACCGCCCGCTCCATCGCCAGATGCGAGGCGCGCAGGATGTTGATGCGGTCGATCTCTTCGACCGAGGCATGGGCGATGGATACGGTCGCCGTGGCGAATATCTCGTCATAAAGCGCGTTGCGGCGCTTCTCAGACAGTTGCTTGCTGTCGGCGAGCCCCTCGGGAACCCGCGCCGGATCAAGGATCACCGCAGCCGCCGTGACGGGGCCTGCCAGCGGACCACGGCCAACCTCGTCAACGCCGGCGATCAAACCGAACCCCCGCGAAAGGGCGGCGTCTTCAAAGCTCATGTCGGGAAAGGTCTTGGCCATGGTTCCAGTGACCAGAGCCTGCGGCGATCTTCAAGGAAAAAGCGGGAGGGGCGAACCCCTCCCGCAAGGTGGCGCCCCCGAAGGGGTGGATAGAGGCGCAACTGCTCGAAACCGACAGGCGGCTTGCCCGCGATGTCTTAGTTTGGGCCACGCCGGTGAAATCAGGCAATAACGGTGGGCCGCTATCCCATAGCGAGCCGCGATAACATCGGTGGTTATTGAATAACGCGCGTGGCTCTGGTCAGGTCTGGCCCATGATGAACCGGATTCTCTCAACCGCCTTCGCCCTGTTTCTTGCCGCAACTGCGGCCGAGGCGGCCTGCTATGTCGACTACAAGGCCAAGCAGGACGATCCTTTACGCCTTCACTATGGCGTGGCCGAAATCTTTGAGGCTTGCACAATAGAGGACGCCTATGCCCAACTGGCAGTGCGCCTGGCCGACAACGGCTGGACACTGCTGATTGTGCTAGAACTCTTTGACGAGCAGGGATTGGCCGAAAGGATTGAGAGTGCCGGTGAATTCTACCTCCGCTACTGAGACGCGTCAGGCCGGAAACAAGATCGTCGTCGCGGGCATCGCGGCAATCGTTCTGATTCTGCTGATTGCGGCGATCGTTCTGTTTGCCAACCTGCCCGACGCCAACGCGTTCAACGAACGGGTCGAGCGGCTCTTTATCGAAAACGCCGACCTGACGGCGCAGGCCGAGATCAAGCTTCTAGAAATCCTCGCACAATCCGGCACGGCCTTTTCTGAGACGCTCGACAGTTATCGCTTCGTGATCTTCGTTCTTCTCATCTTTGCGACCGCCATGCTTGTTGCCGCGGTTGCCTTCCTTGTCATGCTGATCGCCCTGAACCGACGCATGGGCCAGATCGAACGCAAGGGGATCGAGGTAAACTCACTGCTGATCAGCCGCGATCAGAATACGGTCTACCTCAACAACTTTGAATTCAAACTGACCGCCGCCGCCATCGAGACCCTCAGCGTTCTGGCCGAGGCGCGGATGGACGACGAGGTGCTCTCGGGCGCCGAGATCGAAGCCGTGATCTCGGGCCGCAATGCCGCCGATTGCGACGAAGCCGCTGGTGCCACGCGGATCAAGCGCCTGCGCGATATGCTTGGCAACCAGATGATGACCGAACT
>JAHEBR010000173.1 GCA_024642185.1 Marivivens sp.
GGGGCCAACGGTGAAACGGGCGCCGCCGATCTCGAGGTCGAGCTTGCCTGAGACGATGAAAGCCACCTCTTGGGTCGGGCGTGTCACGGTCTCGCCGATGCTGGAATGGGGCGCGAAGGTGGAATGGACCATCTCGAAATCGTCGGTCAGGTCGGGTGAGAGGAGTTCCTCGACCAGCCCGCCATCGCCCGAGCCAATCGAGCGCCGCGCGCCTTTGCGGACGATGAGACCCGCTTCTTCGGCGGGTGCGCCGGGCTGGCCGAACAGGATCGAGATCGGCACCTTGAAGAACCGCGCCATGCGGCGCAGGTCATCGACCGAAGGGGCCGAGAGATCGCGCTCGACCTGACTGATCCAGCCGACCGAGCGACCAAGATAATCCGCCAACGCCTGAAGCGTGATCCCGCGCGCCTTGCGCAGGGCGCGGATATCCGCCCCCAGAGTGCGCGCTTTGGTTGGCGAATCGTGCTTCATGGCTCGCGTGAAAAATTGGTTCCGAATTTCACGATGCCATGCGGCCGTGAAATTTCAAAGCGGAATTTCACGGGATGACTAGCGCCCGAAGACCTCGTGCAGCATCCGGCTCAGGCCCTCGTCATCCGCTTCGTCAAAGGCGTCCGGCTGGTTGCTGTCGATATCGAAAACGCCCAAAAGCGAGCCATCCTTGCGCCAGACCGGCAGGACGATCTCGGAACGGGTCGAGCTTGAACAGGCGATATGGCCGGGGAAGGCTTCGACATCCGGCACGAGCTGTGTCTTGCCTGTCCGCGCCGCAGCACCACAAACGCCGCGCGAAAAGGGGATCACGAGGCAGCCATGCCCGCCCTGATAGGGCCCGATCTTCAGAAGTTCGGGCGCGACGACCCGATAGAAGCCGGTCCAGTCGAAGCGGCTATCGGCGTTATGCACCTCACAGACCACAGTCGCCATGAGCGCAACCTCGTCGGTCTCGCCCTCGGTCAGCGCGGCGATGGTCTTGGAAAGTTCGGCGTAATCGACCCGCATCCTAGCCCCTTTCGATGGCGATGGCAGTGCCTTCGCCGCCACCGATGCAGATCGCCGCAATGCCCCGCTTGGCACCGCGGGCCTCCATCGCGTGCAGAAGCGTCACGATGATCCGCGCACCCGAAGCGCCGATCGGGTGGCCGAGCGCGCAAGCCCCACCGTTGACGTTAACCTTGTCGCGGGGCACGCCCATCTCGCGCATGAAGGCCATGGGCACCACGGCGAAGGCTTCGTTGACCTCCCATAGATCAACGTCATCCACCGACCAACCGAGGCGGTCCAAGAGTTTGCGCGCCGCGGGCACAGGCGCGGTGGTAAACCAGCCCGGCGCCTGCGCGTGGCTCTGATGGCCCCGGATCACGGCGCGGATAGGCATCCCCGCCCCCTCGGCCACCGCGCGCGACGCCACGATCAGCGCCGCCGCCCCATCTGAAATTGACGAGGAATTGGCGGCAGTGACTGTGCCATCCTTGCGGAAGGCAGGCTTAAGCGTCGGAATCTTCTCGGGCCGCGCCTTGCCGGGCTGTTCGTCTTCTTCGACGATCACATCGCCTGCCCGGCTGCGGACCGTCACCGGTGCAACCTCGGCCGAAAAAGCGCCTGTCTCGATGGCCTTGAGCGCATTGCTCAGCGAGCCGAGCGCATAGGCGTCCTGATCCTCGCGGGTGAACTGAAACTTTTCAGCGCAGTCCTCGGCGAAGGCCCCCATCAGGCGACCCTTGTCATAGGCGTCTTCCAAGCCATCGAGAAACATCGAATCCTGCACCTCTTGGTGCCCGATCCGCGCCCCGCCGCGCATCTTGGGCAGAAGATAGGGCGCATTGGTCATGCTCTCCATGCCGCCCGCAGCGATCACGCTGGCGCCGCCCGTGGCGATCTGATCATGCGCCATCATCACGGCCTTCATGCCCGAACCGCACATCTTGTTGAGCGTCGTCGCCGGGACATCTTGACCGAGGCCAGCAGCAAAGCCGGCTTGCCGCGCCGGGGCCTGTCCTTGCCCCGCCGGCAAAACGCAGCCCATGAGCACCTCGTCTACAGTCGAAATACCCGCCCGCTCCATCGCCGCACGAATCGCGGCGCCGCCAAGTTCTGCGGCGGCCAGATCCGACAATGCCCCCTGAAATCCCCCCATCGGCGTGCGGGTTGCGGCCACAATTACGACATCATGCATCAGGCATCCTCCTGTTTCCGTTCAGGATACGCTTTCGTGCGTCAGGTGCAATTGTATGCAAATGCCGCAAAACTGTCTGAATGAGTCCGTGATGCTGCCGGAATGGAATCAGAGATTGGACCCGTAGCTGCAAAGGCTTCCCTCGGCATCGCGCACGTTATTGCCCCCACCCAGTTGTGCGGTGCCGAGGACTTTGCCTACGCCCCGCGCGGGCGATCAGTTCATCTGGAAATGCAGGGGATAGTGGCCGTCTTCAAAGGCCCCGAACAGGTCGGGCAGATCGGGATGCTGGACGGGTTCGCCCGAGTAATCCGCGATCAGGTTCTGCTCGGAAACATAAGCCACATAGAAGCTTTGGTCATTTTCGGCGAGCAGGTGATAGAAGGGCTGGTCCTTGGCAGGACGGCTCTCTTCAGGAATGGCCTCATACCACTCGTCGGTGTTGCTGAAAATCGCATCCACATCGAAAACCACACCGCGGAACGGATGCTTCCGATGCCGGACGACTTGGCCGAGATGGTATTTTGCACGAGTCTTGAGCATCATGTGGCTTCCCCCACCACATTTCATACCAACTTCTGCCACAAAAAGTCCACGATTCACCCGTGATTCGATTGGAAACAGTCTGTCGAATCATACCCGACAAAGAAGAGGGGAGCGTTTGCCCGTTTTCAGGCTTGGGCGTTTCGGCTAGACTGACAAAAAAGAAAAGCGAGAGGCAGATGAGCAGACTCATTCTCGCGGTGATCATTTTGTCGGTTTTGGCCAGTTGCGGCGCTCGCAACGGCTCGGCCCCGCGCAATCTTGATAACGCGTGCACAATTCTAATGGAGCGATCCGATTTCGTCCGCGCCTTCCGGGACGCCGACCGGAACTGGGGTGTCGAGCCCCATGTCCTGATGGCGATGATCTATCAGGAGAGCAAATTCAAAGCCAACGCGCGGACCCCGCATCAATATGCGCTCGGGGTGATCCCGCTTGGCCGCCAGTCTTCGGCCTATGGCTATCCTCAGGCGCTCGATTCCACATGGGAAGAATATCAGAAAGCTACCAACAGCCGGGGCGCCCGGCGCGACGATATCCGCGACGCGGCCGATTTCATGGGCTGGTATATGTCGAAGACCACAGAAGTTACCGGGGTCGGCCTCGGGGATGTCCGCAACCAATATCTCGCCTATCACGAAGGGCGCGGCGGCTTTCAGCGCGGGACTTACAAGTCGAAATCCTGGCTCCTGCGGATCGCTGACGAAATCACCGAGCGGGCGCAGGTCTACAAGCGGCAGCTGTCAACCTGCAAGGTGCGCCTCTAGCGTCTAGCCATTGCTCTCTCGCCGGGCGATCTCGGCGCGGATGTTGAAGATCCGGTCATCCACCCTCATTCCGGTTTCGACGGAATCGAGGAGGATTGTGGTCTCACCGCCGCCGCCATCGGTCAAAATCCACTGGCGCAGCATGATCGGCTCATCGGTAAAGACGAGGCGGATCTCGCCGTATTCGGGGTGATCGGGGTCTTCGAGGCTTACGATGGTCACATCGGCATCCGACTCGATCCCCTTGACCATCTCGCTGGCGGCAAAGTCCACATTGCGATCAAGCACAACGCGAAGGGGCGTTTGCCAGAGCGGATAGCGCTCGGGGCCGGTATTGGAGCGCGGATCGAAGATCGCCAGAGAGCCGCCGCCGACGATCACAAGCGGCGCCTCTTCCCCCTCGTATTCAAAGCGGATGCGGCCCGGGCGGTGCATCGTCAGAAGGCCGCTGACGATCGAGCCGTCCTGATGGACCTGCGTAAACGGGCTTTGCAGGGTTTCGGTGGCGTTGAGCCATGCCGAGATATCATCAAGCGTCAGCTCGCCCGCAAAAGCGGGGCCGCCAGCAAGAAGGCTGAAAGCGAGTGTTGAAAGCCAGAGGCGCGGTTTGTTCATCGGATCGCCTTTCAGAGGTCTGCCCTATCAGATGGCACCACTCCGGCAGGTTTTGAAGCGCTAGGCGATAACACGAGCGCGCAACCGCCTAGCCGCCGGTCAATGCTGCTCGGGCACCAGGATCTCGCGCTTGCCCACATGGTTGGCCGAGCTGACAACGCCTTCGTCTTCCATCTGCTCCACAAGGCGGGCGGCCTTGTTATAGCCGATGGCAAGCTTGCGCTGGATATACGAGGTCGAGCACTTGCGATCCTTGATGACGATGGCCACGGCCTGATCATAGAGCGCATCCTCGCCATCGGTATTGCCGCCAAGGCCGAGTACGAGATCCAGCTCGCCCTCTTTTTCCTCAGTGGGGCCATCGACCACGCCCGACATATACTCGGGCGGGCCAAAACCTTTGAGGAAGTTGACGATCTCTTCAACCTCTTCGTCCGAGACGAAGGGCCCGTGCACGCGGGTGATCTTGGCGCCGCCGGCCATGTAAAGCATATCGCCCATGCCCAGAAGCTGCTCGGCGCCTTGCTCGCCAAGGATGGTGCGGCTGTCGATCTTGGAGGTGACCTGGAAGGAAATCCGGGTCGGGAAGTTGGCCTTGATCGTGCCGGTGATGACGTCGACCGAGGGGCGCTGGGTCGCCATGATGAGGTGAATGCCTGAGGCGCGGGCCATCTGGGCGAGGCGCTGAATGCAGGCTTCGATTTCCTTACCCGCAACCATCATCAGG
>JAHEBR010000021.1 GCA_024642185.1 Marivivens sp.
GCATCGGCGACGTTGGCGTAGCCGTCGCGGGCGAGGAGGCGGTCGAGGCCGCGGGCGATTTCGTCTGCGAGGCTGATGCCGCCGTAGACGAGGGCGGTATAGAGTTGGACGGCAGAGGCGCCGGCGAGGATCTTGGCGTAGGCGTCTTCGGCCGAGGAGATGCCGCCGACGCCGACGAGCGGCAGGTCGGTCAGGCCAGCGAGGCGGGCGAGGACGCGGGTGGATTTTTCGAAAAGCGGCGCGCCGGAGAGGCCGCCTTTTTCCCCGGCATGGGGGCTTTTGAGGCCGTCGCGGGAGAGGGTCGTGTTGGTGGCGATGATGGCCGAGAGGCCGGCTGAGGTGGCGACCGAGGCGATGTCGGCAAGTTCGGCGTCGGTCAGGTCGGGGGCGATCTTGAGGAAGATCGGGATCGGGCGGGCGAGGGCTGCGTTGGCCTCCATCACGCCGTCGAGGAGGGCGGCGAGGGCGGCTTTGCCCTGAAGATCGCGCAGCGCTTCGGTGTTGGGCGAGGAGACGTTGACGGTCGCGAAATCGAGGTGGGGGCCGCAGGTGGCGAGGACCTTGGCGAAATCCGCTGCGCGGTCGTCGCTGTCCTTGTTGGCGCCGAGGTTGAGGCCGAGGATGCCGCCCTTGGGGCGGTGGGCGAGGCGGGCGGCGATGGCCTCCATCCCGTCGTTGTTGAAGCCGAAGCGGTTGATCGCGGCGCGGTCTTCGGTGAGGCGGAAGAGGCGGGGGCGCGGGTTGCCGGGCTGGGGGCGCGGGGTGGCGGCGCCGACCTCGACAAAGCCGAAGCCGCAGCGGGCGAGAGGGGCAAGCGCGGTCGCATTCTTGTCGAAGCCCGCGGCGAGGCCCACGGGATTGGGCAGCGAAAGCCCCGCGAGGGTGGTCTTGAGGCGCGGCGAGGTGAAGGGGCCGCCCTTTGGGCCGAGGCCCGTTTGCAGCGCCTTCAGCGCCAGCCCGTGCGCCGCTTCGGGATCGAGGCGGCGGAGGGCGATCATGCCGAGGGCTTCGAGGGGCGAGGTCATCTCAGGTCCGGAAACTGGTGGGCGCCGTTCACGAGCGGCAGGGGCGCGTCCCAGAGGATGTCTGTGAGGCGCAGCTCTCGGTAGAGATGCGGGAAGAGCTGGCCGCCGCGGGAGGGCTCCCATTTCAGATCGGAGGCGAGGGCATCGGCGTCGAGCGCGAGGAGCACCAGCCCCTCTTCGCCGGCGAAATGCTTGGCAGCGGTCTCGGCGGCCTGAGCGGCGGTCGAGAAATGCACATAGCCATCGGTCACGTCGATCGGTGCGCCGGGAGTTGCCCCCTTGGCCTTGAGGTCGGCCCATTCGGGGCCTCGGAAAATCTTGTAGATCAGCATGGCGCTCTGATGCCCTTTGGCGCGCGCGCGGTCAATGGCGGGCGGTCATGAGGCTGTTTCATTTGCTGGGCAACCTGCGAGAGGAATCTTTGACTCGGTGGTCAAATCGCGCAAACATCCTGTCACCAACCTCAGGGGGATTTTTCAATGAGACTGTTTCAAAAGACCTTTGCCGCAACACTGCTTGGCGCGACAGCACTGGGTGCGACCGTCGCTCTGCCGGCGGCAGCCGATTCCGTGATGATCACCATTCTCGGTGTCGGCGATATTTACGAATTCGACGAGGGCTTTGCCCCGATCAACGCCATCGCCAAGGCCGAGCGCGCCGCCAACCCCAACACGATCTATGTGATGGACGGCGATATGCTCTCGCCCTCGCTTCTTTCGGGCTTTGACGGCGGGCAAAACACCATCGACCTGACCAACCTCGTGCCTTTCGACCTCGCCGTTCCCGGCAACCACGAGTTTGACGCGGGCACAGCCAACTTCCTCGAGAAGATGGCGGCTTCGAACTATCCTTGGGCCGCGATCAACATCACCAATGAAGACGGATCGCCGGTTCCGGGCCTTGGTGGCGTGATGCATATGGACGTGGGTGGCATCAAGGTCGCGCTCATTCCGGTGGCGCAGGACACCACCCCCGAAGTGGCAAGCCCCGATGGCCTTGCCTTCCAATCCACGGTTGACACCGGGATTGCCGCGGCCAAGCAGGCGCGTGCTGATGGGGCCGAGCTGGTGATCGGTGTGGTCCAGACCAACATGGCCAACGACCGCGCCCTGATTGCGAGCCACGCCTTCGACGTGATCATGTCGGGCGACGACCACTCCTACGCGACCTCCTACGATGGCATCACCGCCTATGTAGAGACCTCGATGGACGGCCGCTTCCTCTCGCCGCTCGATCTGCATATCGAGATCACCAACAAGGACGATGGCACCCGCTCGATCAAGTGGACGCCCAACTTCCGCTTCATCAATACCGCGGATGTCGCGCCCGATCCCGAGACGCAGGCGATGGTTGACAAGCTGGCGGCTGATCTCGACGCCAGCCTGAACATCGAGATTGGCGCCACCTCGGGCGCGCTCGATAGCCGTCGCAACGTGGTTCGGGGCGAGGAATCGGCCATGGGCAACCTGATCGCCGACGCCATGCGCGACGCGACCGGGGCGGATATCACCATCACCAACGGTGGCGGCATCCGCGCCGACCGGACCTATGATCCCGGCACAGTGCTGACCCGCCGCGATATCCTGAGCGAGCTTCCGTTCGGCAACGTGACCGTCGTGACCGAAATTCCGGGGAGCCAGATCCTTGCTGCGCTGGAAAACGGTGTCAGCCAGGTCGAGAACGGCGCGGGCCGCTTCCCGCAGGTCTCGGGCGTGAGCTTCGTCTATGATCCCTCGGCTCCGGCCGGATCGCGGATCACCGAAGTCATGGTTGGCGGCGCCGCACTTGACGCCGACAAGGTCTATAAGGTCGCGACCAACGACTATATGCTCGGCGGTGGCGACGGCTATGGCGCGCTGGGCGGTGGCCGGGTCGTCGTCGACAAGGGCAATGGCAGCCTGATGGCCAATGACGTGATGAACTACATCATCGCCAACGGCGGCACTTCGATCGCTGTCGAGGGCCGGATCAAGACCGTCGGCCAATAACTCTAAACTATTCACAAAAGAGCCCCGCGGAGCAATCCGCGGGGCTTAGATTTGGGAGAGGTAAATCTATTGCCGCGCGGTCGAGGGATCGATCATCCCGGTGACCTCGGTAATGATCGTCGCCGGAAAGCCGCTGAGTTCGGCGTGCTTGTGGATCGCGTCCTCGTCTTCGGCGAGATAGATGCAGAAGGTCTTGTCTGCGGTCACATAGGAATGAACCCACTGAACCTTTGGGGCGAGTGCCGCCAAAGCTCCGTTCGATGTGCGGGCCGCACCGCCAAGCTCGGGATTGCTCAGGCCGCCAATCCCCGGGACGGCTCGTTCGATCACAAATTTTCTCATAGGTGTCTCCAGTTCCAATGTTAGGGTTTGTGAGACAAGGCGCCTTGATGAAGTCAGCTTGCCTGAGGTTGACAACATCCGCACGTCAAGATTTTTGTATGGTTGGAAAGAAAAACTTTAGTGGCGATGGCACCCCTTCCGAGACCGGATAGCGCCTGAGATGTGCGGGCGCATGGCGATCACCCTGCCGCAAGACGCGATGGCGCAGCTTTTTGCGGCGACACCCGACAACGATCTGCCGCAGGGGCCGAATTACAACGTCTGCCCGACGGTGCCGATCGCAGTGGCGACCTCGGACGCGGGCCATCGCCGCCTGCGCGCGATGCGCTGGGGTTTCATCCCGCGCTGGTACAAGACACCGACTGACGGCCCGCTTCTGATCAACGCTCGGTCAGAGACCATCGCCGAAAAGCCCGCCTTCCGCGAGGCCTGCCGCGAGCGGCGCTGCCTTGTGGCGGCGGAGGGGTTTTATGAATGGAAGCGCGAGGCAGGGCAGACCCCGCTGCCGTGGTTCGTCACCCGCGCCGATGGGGCGCCCCTTGTCATGGCCGGGATCTGGCAGACTTGGCAGGGCCCCGAGGGCGAGGCGATCGACAGCTGCGCCATCGTCACCTGCGCCGCTAACGAGACGATGGCGCCGGTGCACGACCGCCTGCCGGTGATCCTTGAAGCCAGAGATTGGCCACTTTGGCTTGGGGAAGAGGGGAAAGGGGCGGCCACGCTGATGCGGCCAGCGGGGGCTGAAATCCTCAAGATGCACCGGGTCGGGGCCGAGGTGAACTCCAACCGCGCAGCGGGGGCGGGCCTGATCGAGCCGAACGCGCATCCGCCCTCAGAAAGTTAGGCCTGAACCCTTTTCGATGCTAGAGTGCCTCAAGGCCATCCGATACCGGGGGGGGATCATGGCACTGGAAGAGTTTTTCAACCGCTCGAATATCCTCGATCTTAGTTTCTTCAACTTCCGCAATGCGATCACCGCTTGCTATTACGCCGACAAGGATCTGCGGATTCAAAGAACCAACGCCAACTTTTCGAAGTTCTTTCCAAGGCTTGGAAATGTTGCCAATGCACCGTTCCTGACCGTGCTCGAGCAACTCGGTGTCGAGGCTGAGCATATCGATACCTTCACCGCGCAACTCGAAGCCGATGGCCACGTGTTCATTCCCAAGATCCCAATCCGCGTGGATGGAGTGGACAAGGTCTTCTCTCTCATGTCGACCTATACGCAGGATCCAAGCTTTAGCTATCTCAACGGGGTTCAGGGCCAGTTTGTCGACCGGACCGCCGAATGGGAGCTACGCAAGGAGCGCGAAAGTTTGCTTGAGGAAAAGCTCCGCGACAGGGAGCTTATCGAAGACAAGACGCGCCAGCTTGAACGGCTGGCAAGCAGGCTCGCCAAATACCTCTCGCCGCAGATCTATGACTCGATCTTTTCCGGCAAGAGCGAAACCCGCGACCCTTTGGCCCGCAGAAACCTCACCATCTTCTTTTCCGACATCGAAGGGTTCACCGATATCAGTGATTCAATGGAGCCAGAGCGGCTTTCGTTCTTCATGAACACCTATCTGAGCGAGATGTCGAACATCGCGCTCCAATACGGCGGCACGATCGACAAGTTTATCGGCGACGCCATACTTGTCTTCTTTGGCGATCCCGAAACCGAAGGCGATCGCAACGACGCGCTGAAATGCGCCCGAATGGCAATCAGGATGCGCGAGCGGGTCAAGGAATTGCAGTCGGTCTGGCACGAGAACGGGATTTCAAAACCGCTGCGGGTGAGAATGGGGATCAATACCGGCTTTTGCACGGTGGGGAACTTCGGATCGGAACATCGACTAGAATATACCGCGCTCGGCAGCCCGGTGAATCTGGCCTCCCGGCTTCAGACAACAGCCGAGGCAGACACGATCCTTATGAGTGAGGCGACCCATGTGCTGATCGAGGATCTTGCAGACTGTGTAAGGATGCCGGACCTGACGGTAAAAGGCTTTGTCCGCCCGGTCGCCACATTCAGGCTTAATGGTGTGAAGGACGATGATCAGGCGGCGATCCAGCGCATGACCCGGATCGGCAGGCATGTCGCGGTCGATATTCCGGACGCCCGGCATATCCGTGAGGCGATAGAGGAGCTTCGCAACATACAGGGCGACTTGGAAAAGCACCTGCTCAAAGACTGACCGCGATCCCTCGGTCAGACCAGCTTGACGATCTGCGCCCCATGTCATAGGCACTGAGCGCACCTGGCGGGTGTTGTGTAATGGTAAGACCTCAGCCTTCCAAGCTGATGACACGGGTTCGATTCCCGTCACCCGCTCCAGGTTTTCCGATTGAATTTATGATTTGAGGTCTGGCGGGTTGTGCAAGTCGGGCACGATCTTTATGTCGGCTCTGCAACGAAAGATCGAGGACCATGGCTGACGCATCGGTGAACGCCGCACAGGACCGACCGACCTCGCGCCATGTGGGTGCGCTGGGTGGGCTTTGGCCCTTCATGAAGCCCTACGGCATGATGATGACCGCCGCGGGGATCGCCCTTGTCCTCACGGCGATGATCTCGCTTGTCCTGCCGCTCGCCGTGCGCCGCGTGGTCGACAATTTCGAGATCGGCGAAGGCTCGCTTCTTGATCAGTATTTCGCGATGGCGCTTCTGATGGCGGGGCTGCTCGCGGTGGGCACGGCTGTACGCTACTATCTAGTGACCCGCCTGGGCGAGCGCGTGGTGGCCGATATCCGCAAGGCCGTCTTCGAGCGCATGATCAACATGAGCCCGGCCTTCTTTGAGAAGGTCATGACTGGCGAGGTCCTGAGCCGGATCACCACCGACACGACGCTGATCCTGTCGGTCATCGGCTCGTCCATTTCGGTGGCGCTGCGCAACGTGCTGATCCTGTTCGGCGGCATGATCCTGATGTTCTTCACCTCGGCCAAGCTCACCGGCCTTGCGCTTCTGATCGTGCCGGCGGTGATCGTGCCGATCGTCTTTCTCGGGCGGCGCCTGCGCTCCCTCAGCCGCGAGAATCAGGATTGGATCGCCGCCTCTTCGGGCAATGCCTCCGAGGCGCTTCTGTCGGCGCAGGCGGTGCAGGCCTTTACCCAAGAGCATCATGCGTCGGTCCGGTTCGACGACGTGACCGAGCGCAGCTATGTCGCCGCCCTCAACCGTATCGTCACCCGCGCGGTGATGACCTCGATCATCATCTTCATGATCTTCGGCGGCATCGCTGTGGTTCTCTGGATCGGCGCTTGGGACGTGCGTTCGGGCGTGACCAGCGTCGGTGAGCTCGTGCAATTTGTCATTTACTCGGTGATGGTTGCCGGCTCGACGGCCGCGCTCAGCGAGATTTGGGGCGAGGTTCAGCGTGCCGCGGGCGCGACCGAGCGCCTGATTGAGCTTCTGAACACGACCGACACCGTGGCTGATCCCGCCATGCCAAAGGCCGTGCCGGATATGCGCGCGGGCAGCATCGAGTTCGACAATGTGACCTTCCACTACCCCTCGCGCCCCGGCACTGCCGCGCTCGAGGGCGTTTCGCTGACTGTCAATCCGGGCGAGACAGTGGCCCTCGTCGGCCCCTCGGGCGCAGGCAAATCGACGATCATGCAGCTGCTTCTGCGATTCTTTGATCCGCAGAATGGCTCGATCCGCCTTGGCGGCGTCGATCTGCGGGATCTCAAACGTTCGGATTTCCGCCAGTCGATCGCGCTTGTGCCGCAGGATTCGGTGATTTTCGCCGATACGGCGCGTGAAAACATCCGCTTTGGCCGTCTGGACGCCACCGATGCCGAGGTCGAAGACGCAGCCCGCGCCGCAGCCGCGCATGATTTTCTCTCGGCGCTTCCTGATGGCTATGAAAGCCCGGTGGGCGAACGTGGGGTCCTTCTTTCGGGCGGTCAGAAGCAGCGCATCGCCATCGCCCGCGCGATCCTGCGCAATGCGCCGGTCCTTCTTCTGGACGAGGCGACCAGCGCGCTCGATGCCGAAAGCGAGCGTCTCGTGCAGGAGGCTGTCGACAAATTGGCCGAAGACCGCACGACACTCATCATCGCGCACCGTCTTGCCACGGTGAAGAAAGCCGACAGGATTGTCGTTTTCGACGAGGGCCGGATCGTCGCGGAAGGCACGCACGATGATCTCGTCGCGGCAGGGGGGCTTTATGCCCGTTTGGCCAAGCTCCAGTTCACGGAAGGTATTGCTGCCGAGTAAATGTCGTTGGGTAATTCTTGAACCTTGACGCAGATCATCTATCGTCATGGGAAAGCCGCGCAGACGGCATCAAGGGAGACGACCATGACATTCGCCAGCATCGCTGACATCAAGGCTATTGAACAAGAAGGCTCCTGGTCCGACCGGGATATGCCGACAACAACCTTCGGCTTTCTGTCGCAGACGGCACGGAAGTTTTCCGATCGCCCCGCTGTCAGCTTCCAGATCCTGTCTGACCCCACCTCGAAGAACGAGACCTTCTATTGGGGCGAGCTTTTCGAAAAAACCTGCCAGACAGCCAATATGTTGCGCAGCCTTGGCATCGGCGAGAATGACGTTGTCGCCTATCTTCTGCCCAACAGCAACGAAACGGTTCTGACCTATCTGGGCGGCCAGATCGCCGGCATCGTCAGCCCGATCAACCCGCTTCTGGAGCCTGAGCAGATCGCCGCGCTCCTGCGTGAGACAGGCGCCAAGGTTTTGGTTACGCTCAAGGCCTTTCCCAAAACAGATGTCGCGCAAAAGGCTGCTGAAGCCGTGCGCCTTGCGCCGAATGTGAAGACGGTTCTCGAGGTCGATCTTGTGCGCTATCTCGGTGGCGCCAAGCGGCTGATCGTGCCGCTCATTCGCCCCAAGGTCGCTGTCAAGCACAGCGCCAAGGTTCTCGATTTTAATCGTGAGATGGCCAAGCATCCCGGCCACCTGACCTTCGAGGATTCCAAGGGCGACCGCGTTGGAGCGCTTTTCCACACCGGGGGCACCACCGGAATGCCCAAGCTGGCGCAGCTGCGCTACAGCGGGATCATCTACAACGGTTGGCTCGGAAATCGGCTTCTGTTCAACGAGAACGATTGCCTGATGTGCCCGCTGCCGATGTTCCACGTTTTTGCGGCGATCGTGCTGATGGGGGCGTCGTTGGCCTCTGGGGCGCATCTCGTCTTCCCGACGCCCGCCGGCTATCGCGGCGAAGGCGTGTTCGACAATTTCTGGAAGCTGGTCGAACGCTATAAGTGCACCTTCATGGTGACGGTCCCGACAGCCATGTCGGCGCTCATGCAGCGCCCTGTGAATGCCGATATCTCGACCTTGCGCCTCGCCTTCTGCGGCTCGGCTCCCCTGCCTGTCGAGCTGTTCAAGCGGTTCGAGAAGGCCACAGGCGTGACCATCTGCGAGGGCTATGGTCTGACCGAGGCGACCTGCCTTGTCGCGATCAACCCGCCTGACGGGGAAAAGAAGATCGGCTCGGTCGGCGTCGCATTCCCTTATTGCGACGTGAAGATCATGGATCTGGCGACCGGAAAAGAGGTCAAGACCGGCGAACAGGGCGAGATTTGTGTCTCCAATCCCGGCGTTTCGATGGGCGACACCTACACCGAGAAGGGCAAGAACAAGGACCTCTATTACCCGGGCAAGGAGTCCAAAACCCAGTATCTGCGCACCGGCGACCTGGGCCGGGTCGATGAGGACGGCTATCTGTGGATCACGGGCCGCGCCAAGGACATCATCATTCGCGGCGGCCATAACATCGACCCCTCCGAAATCGAGGAAGTGCTGGCGGGCCACCCGCAGGTCGCCTTTGCCGGCGCCATCGGCCAGCCCGACGCCCATGCCGGCGAGGTGCCGATCGCGCACGTCGAGCTGATCGCCGGGGCGACCGTGACGGTCGAAGAGCTGTTGGCCTATGCGCAGGAACACATCAAGGAACGCGCCGCCCATCCCAAGCATATCGAGATCATGACCGAACTGCCGAAGACGGCCGTGGGCAAGATCTTCAAGCCCGACCTGCGGAAGATGGCGATCAAGCGCATCTATAACCACGCGCTCCACAGCGGCGGCGTTGCGGCCTCGGTTATAGATGTGATCGAAGACAAGAAACGCGGCCTTGTCGCCCGGCTCGAACGGACCGGTGACGTGACCGACGACCAGGTGATGAAGGTCCTCGGTTCCTACACGCACCCGTGGGTCTGGAAGGGCGAAGCCGAGTAATTTCGGGGAGAGAGGTGCTCTGGAGGCGGGTACCGGAATCGAACCAGTCTACACGGATTTGCAAGCGAAACACAGTCATAGCTTACGCTTAGAAATATAGGCGCAAATGTTGTGTATCCAATATGTGCACAAATTTGTGCACGAGGGAACACTCGGACTATTTTGGCTCAGCGGTTCCAGTCGCCGCTGACGAATTCCATGTTCTTGCTCACTTTTTTGCGTTTTAAGTACGCGTCATAGTCGTCGTTGTTGCGGAGCACGGACCCGGCAAAACCTGACAGTGTTCCGGTGTGTAAATGCTCCATCCTCTTTAGTGCATTGTCTAATATCTCATCGTTGGTTGGGTTCGACGTAGCGCCGCGCGAATAATCAAACTGAGCTACTCCCCAATCGTTGGACAGGATCTGGCGTTAGTTAAGCTACTCTTTGCTCAAATCAACCTATGCGCGAACGGAGCCGTCCACACATGACAGCACCCCGCTTGCAGCCCCGAACCGACCGTTGGCGTCGTTGTTCTTCGAGGTCTTTGGTGCTAGAGGGCATTGATATAAATGGAGGTTTTCGAGTGTCTAGAACAGGATTGTTGCTGAGAATATTCTTGATCGTCGCATCAGTAGAAGCGGGGATTATGCTTTTTCTTGACGAGTTGGTGCACCTTCTGACCCATACTCAGCACGAGAATCTGTTGGTCCATGCCGTTTTGGACACTTTCCTGCTTACCGTGATTTCCGCTCCTTTGATCATCTACTTCGCCGTCCGCCCTTTCGAAAGGGAACGAGACCGAGCTCAAGCACTCCTGAAACAGCAACTGCTCAACCTCGAAGAAGCGCAGATGATTGGCCGGGTAGGTTCGTGGCAGTTCTTGGATGACAAAAGAACGGTCAAGCTTTCCAAAGAAGCGCGGCGACTACTTGATGTCGATCTTTCGCAGGATATCTGGAGCTTTGAAGAGCTTATCGCGCGAGTGTCTGAGAAAGACAGGGCCTTTGTCGAAAAGCTCCATTTGGACGCCCTGAAAAACGGTGACAGCTTCACGGCTGTCTACCGGCTGGTTCTGCAGGATGGTTCGGAGCGATGGGTTCGTGAGAGAGGCATGATTTCGGGGGCCTCCGGCGCTCGGTATAGAGGAACACTTCTCGATATATCAGAGTCAAAGGCCGCCGAAGAAGTCCGCAAGAGATTCGTTTCGACAGTCACACATGAATTGAGAACTCCTTTGACAGCGATCAAAGGGTCGTTTGCCCTGCTTGGTAGCGCCGAAGAAAAATCTCTCTCTCCAAAGGCTTCGCGACTTATCGAGGTTGGGCTTAATGCAACCGACCGGCTATTGCGACTGATCGACGAACTATTGGACTTTGACAAAGCCAGTGCCGGAAAGCTGGCGCTCAAGCTGGAGAAGCTCGATTTGTCGGAAGTCTTGAGCGAGGCGATCGAGGCAAACCGAGCCTTCTCCGACTCGCTTGGCGTTCGGCTTGAAGCGAGAGGACTTCAGACCGCCGCGACTGTGAGCGCCGACCGAGACCGGATAATCCAGGTCATCACCAATCTTCTATCAAACGCCGCCAAGGCCTCGGGGCAGGGCGAAAGTGTTGAGATTGAACTAGGCAAGGAGAATGGCTCCTTCTGTGTTTCCATAGCCGATCATGGGCCCGGCATCCCCGAAGTAATTCGTCCCCGGCTTTTCACTGCCTTCGTGAACTCAAACTCAACCTACCGTGCCAAGGTCGCCAGCACCGGTCTTGGCCTTAGTATTTCAAAGGAAATTGTCGAGTTGCACGGCGGGGCCATAGGGTTTGATACGGTTGAGGGGCAAGGGTCGCGCTTCTTCTTCACGCTGCCGCAGGCGGCATAGCACTGGCTGGCGATAGAAATTGTCATTGAACCGCGCCGTGTTTGCCGGAGGCTCCAAGATTTAGTAGTAGTGCAGCGGCTCTTATTGCCTACAGTATTCAGGCAAATCAGACTCTAGTCACGTTTTGTCCTTTCTGAGGCCGCAATGCCGCGAGAATGATAGGCTTCGGTTTGTGGTTGCTGTCAGCAAGGGAACTTGCGACGGGTTCGGGGCGCCGAAGTAGTGCTAGGCAAGTTGTCATGATGAGACGATATAAATACGCAGTTGGTTGGCACTTTGCTTATGCCGCTTTAGTCATCGTTGTGGCTGTAATTGTTACGTCGGCAATGAACTTTGCCACCGAGAGCATCCTAACAACAGAGACCGACAGAGCTCGGGGCGACTTGGAGCGTTCCATCAGTGTTTCTGCTGCACGGCTTGAATCGAATTTTGAACACGTAACTCACGTCGCCCATGAGATCAGCGCCGCAATCGCAATTCGGCCCGGCCTTTCTGATGCAGCTTTGACCGTGCTGGTCGATCACCTGAAAAGTGATCACGCAGATCAGCAAATTGTCATCGTCGCGTCGGACGGCCCCAAGACGGAAGACCAAATTCTCTTTTACACCGGAGTTGATCCCAACCAGCTAAGCTATCTACGACAGAATCCGAAACAGATTGCCGCGATTGCCCAAGCAGCCGCCTCTGCCAAGGATAGCTTTTCCGGGCCAATCTCGATGCCAGACTCGTCGCCCATCTATCTACTAAACGCGCCCGTATTACTCCCAGATAAGTCATTTGCCACTTCAAGCTACTGGGGCACAGTGACTGTTTCGACTGAGCTAGATCGTATCTTCTCGGGAACTGGAATTAGCGATCTGGCTCGAGCCTATCAATTGGTGGTGTCCGTGCTTGACGACAATGGAAGCCCTGACCTCGTCCTGCTTGGAGAGGCGGGGGTGTTGGGTCATGATTTCGTTTCGCAGGACATTGAAGTTTTTGGCCAGGTATGGCGGATTTCGGCGGCTCCGATCGGTGGATGGGATCAGGATCCGGAGTATCTTCCGATTGTGACAAAACGTCTCTGGGTCTATGGAATTGTGTTCCTCATTCTGTCCGTCTTGGCGCTGCGCTTTCACCAAAGAACGACAATTGCCGAAAAGCGGCTGAGCGATGCGATCAACTCCTTGGGTGATGGTTTCGTACTCTACGACGACAGAGATCGGCTCGTACTATGGAACCGGCGCTATGAAGAGCTGTATGGCTCGGCGGCTCGCCTGCTAAAACCCGGTGTGCGCTTCGAAGATTTGGCTAGGGCAAGCGTCAGACTCGGCCTTTACTCAAGTGCCGTTGGTCGGGAAGATGAGTGGGTAGAAGAGCGTATCGCCATCCACAAAAAACGGAACTCCGTAAGCGAACGAATGCTTCAGAACGGTACTTGGCTTCGAGTGACCGAGTCTGCGGCGTCAGCAGGGGGTACGGTTGGCCTGCACACAGATGTAACGGAGCTCGTCACCGCCAAACTAGATGCTGAATCGGCCAGCAAGGCCAAGTCGGATTTTCTGAGCGTCGTAAGTCATGAATTGCGAACTCCACTGACCACGGTATTGGGGTATTTGAGGTTCATTCAGAAACTTAAGGAGTTGCCTAAGTTCCAACGACTGCAAAATACGCTGACGAAAGGGGCCGAAGGGACCGGAGATATCGCCCAGCAGATTGACGAAGTGGTCGACGAAACGATCACATTTGCGGACAGAGCTAGACGATCAGGCGACCACCTTCTGACTCTGATCAACGGCTTTCTGGATCTCTCCCGGATTGAGGCGGGCAAGGTGGACTGCGTCCCGGTTCAAATACCTCTGAAGGACTTTTTGGGCAGTCTTTGTCAAGAGATTCTGCCAAGTATTGAGGCGCGTGGGCTGGAGCTCATCGACAAGAGCGATGAGATAGTAGTGGTAGCGGACAAGATGCACCTGAGGCAGGTAATGCTGAACCTGTTGGAAAATGCTATCAAGTTCACCGCGACTGGCACGATAACTGTTGAGACCATTCGCCATGAGGATCATGCCGAAATCCGGGTGACCGATACCGGGCGCGGCATAGAAACTGACGATCAAAGCTCCCTTTTCCAGAGATTTACCCAGGTAGACAATTCCTCCACCCGTGAATTCGGGGGTGTTGGCCTTGGTTTGGCGATCTCGAGAGAACTCGTCAGAATAAATGGAGGGGACATCGGTGTGTCTAGCAAGATCGGAGAAGGGAGCACTTTCTGGTTCACCTTGCCAATCAAGTTGGCATAGGGGGTGAGGAGGGGGCAGGCCAGTTGCTACATACCATACTGGAAAACGGGAAAGACTTGCAGTGAAAGCTGCACACGGACTGTGCACGAATTGTGCACGAATTTGACGTGACTATATCTTGTTAGTCTTTGCGAAATATATGGGGAAACAACAAGATGTTGTGGAGGCGGGTACCGGAATCGAACCGGTCTACACGGATTTGCAATCCGCTGCGTAACCTCTCCGCCAACCCGCCGGAGCAGGGGTGGGATATACTGCTTCCGGGCCTTGTGCAAGCGGGCGCGGGGGCAAAAAACGGTGGTGTTTCAGGCGTTGCTCCTCGGGGCGAGATATGGCATCACCGCCCCGTGGTAGCTGAATGAAAGAGTTTGCCCGTGGCCGATTTTTCCACCCGCCGGACCATGATGGTCGATACACAGATCCGCCCCTCGGATGTCACCAAATTTCCGATCATCGACGCGATGCTGAGCGTGCCCCGCGAGGATTATGTGCCATCGACCAAGCGTGAAGCTGCCTATATCGGTGACAACGTCGATCTTGGCGGCGGCCGGACCCTTCTGGAGCCGCGGACTTTTGCCAAGATGCTGGACGCCCTGAACATCCAACCCAGCGAGGTGGTATTGGATATCGCGTGCGGCCTAGGATATTCGACAGCGGTTCTTGCTCGACTTGCCGACTTCGTGGTTGCTGTCGAAGACAGCGAGGCGCGTGCCGAAGAAGCCCAATCTCTTCTGTCCGAGCACGGCGTCGACAACGCTGCGGTGATTTCCGGTGCCTTGGCGGAAGGTGCGGCCAAGTCGGGCCCCTATGACGTCATCATTCTAGAAGGCGCAGCCGAGGAGATCCCTCCAGCCCTTCTGTCCCAGCTCAAGGATGGTGGCCGGATTGGCTGCCTCATGACCGTCGGCAAGCTTGAAGTGGCGCGCGTCGGTCAAAAGATCGACGGTCGCATGCATTGGCGCGATATGTTCCATGCGGGCGCCCCGGTGTTGCACGGTTTTGAAAGAAAAGCAGCCTTCGCGCTCTGAACTGATCCGGTCACGCGCCGGAAGCGTAAGGGTATACGGAGGCAGGTATGGTTAAAAGACGGCTCGCGATTTTCGCTCTTTCCCTGACAATTGGTTTTGGCGCCACAGCAGCGCGCGCCGAAACCCTCGGCGCGGCCCTTGCCAGCGCATACGAGACCAGCGGCCTTCTGGCGCAGAACCGTGCGCTCCTTCGCGCAGCCGACGAGGATGTCGCCCGCTCTGTCGCGGCGCTCATGCCGGTTTTGAGCTGGTCGGCCAACGTCAAGGCGACCGTCCTTGGCGATCCGCCGCCAATGGTCGATCAGATCAGCTGGGAAACCTACGCCGCCATTACGGCGCAGATGACGCTCTATGATTTCGGTGCCGGAGACCTTGCCGTGCAAGCCGCCCGCGAAACCGTTCTTGGCACGCGCGAACAGCTCCGTGGGATCGAACAGCAAGTTCTGCTGCGCGCGGTTCAGGCCTATGAGAACGTTCGCCGCGAGACCGCCTACCTCGAACTGCGCCGAAGCGCTCTTCGCGTGATCGAGGAAGAGGCAAGGGCGGCCAAGGATCGGTTTGACGTGGGCGAGATCACGCGAACCGATGTGGCCCTGTCCGAGGCACGGCTTGCCGCCGCCAAGAGCCAGCTTGCAGCTGCCGAAGGCGCGCTGGCCCGTGCGAGCGAGGAATATGCCGCCGTCGTCGGCCACCGCCCCGGACGGCTTGATCCGGCTCCCGCCGCACCGCTTCCGGCATCGGAAACCGCAGCGCGCCAGATTGCGATGCAGAGCCATCCAAGCCTTGCTGACGCACAGCACAAGGTCGCGGCGGCCGAGCTTAACCTGCAGCGGGCCGAGCTGTCACTGCGGCCTACGGTGAATGGGTCGGGACAGGTGGGCGTGGATGGTAACGGCAATACTGCTGGTCAGTTTTCGGTGACAATTGGTGGACCCCTCTATTCCGGCGGCGCCATTGAGGCCTCGATCCGCCAGGTTGCCGCCTATCGGGACGCCTCGCGTGCCGGGCTTCACCTTGCCAGCGGCTCTGTGAGCCAGGGGATCGGCAATGCCTTTGCCAATCTCTCCGTGGCGCGGGCCGGGCGAAGGGCCTTCGAGCAACAGATCGCCGCGTCGAGCGTGGCCTATGACGGGATTCGCGAAGAGGCCGAGCTTGGCGCGCGGACCTCGTTGGAAGTCCTCAACGCCGAGCAAAGCCTTCTGGACGCCCGAGCGAGCCTGTTGTCGGCGCAATCGGACGAGGTCATCGCGAGCTATGTCGTTCTTTCGGCCATGGGCCTTTTGACGGCCGAGCATCTGAAGCTTGCCGTCCAGCTGTATGATCCCGCGGCCTACTACGACTTGGTAAAAGACGCCCCTTCGACAATCTCACCGCAGGGCGCGGCGCTTGATCGTGTCTTGCAGGCCATCGGCGGCAATTAATTCCTCTTTCGGCTTTTGCCGCTATCAGTTGTCTGAATTTTCCTGAGCGGCTAAAGTTGCGCTTGGGGCAAGGCAGGAAAACTATGTCGGAACGCGTCACGAACGTCGAAATTGAAGATGTACTGACATCCATTCGAAAGCTTGTGGCTGACGGCGAGTGGATTCGTCAGCGCGCGGCTGAAGCCAATGCAGCAAGGGACGCCGAGCCGGTGGTTTCTGCGGTAGAAGCCGTTGATGATGCCGGAAAATTCGTGCTCACGCCCGCGTTGCGCGTGATTGAAAGCCGCGCCGATGTTCGTGGCAAGGGCGAATCGCTCTTGCGGTTCCGCCGTAACGCCGAGCCCGAGGCCATGAACAATGCGGATCAGGGGGCGTTGGTCACACCCGAGGCGGAAACAGCAGAGCCTGAAGCCGCTGAAGCGCCGCACGGGATGAATGACGCGGCGACGGATCGCGCCGAAACGTTAGACGACGTTCTGGACAAGGACACTGTCGACGAGACCACCTCCGAGCCGGAAACGATCTCCGATATCCTCGAGATGTTCGATGGGGATGAGGATGAGAGCGTTGAGGACCTCTCAGAGGAAGAAGAGGCGGAGCGGGGCGACTATCAGAGCCTCGGTGCGGCAATCGCGGAATTGGAAGCCGCCGTCGGAAGCGACTCGGACGATTGGGAACCGGATGGAAGCGAGACCGTCCTGAATGATTTCACCACCCCGCTGCGTGCGGTTGGTGGGATGGATATGCCCGATATCGTCGACGACGAGGACGGTATCGACGAACCTCAACCCGAGGCTTCGAGCTCTGCTGAGGCGGTCGAAGAGGAAGACGAAGCCTTATTGGATATGCTCGAAAGCGAGGCATCGTCAGACGAGGCTCCGCTCGATCTTGCCTTCTTTGCGCGCCCCCGTGAAAAGTATTCGGAGCCGACCCAAGGCAAGCCGAGCGATGACGTTGAAGAGGACGCCGCCGACGAGAGTTCTCTGTCGTTCAGCCACGCTGCCTTTGACTATTCGAACGACGCCGAGGATGAAGACGCCGAGAGCGGGGCGGAGGCCGACGAGCTTGTGGGCCTTGAAGCTCTTGTAGAAGAGCCGGAAACGGACTTCGTCGAAGAAAACTTGACCGAGGAAGACTTGGTTGAGGACGAGCCGCAACAGGCAGATGTCGATACGGATGAGATGATCGATCAGATCGCTGATGCGATCACTGAAACCGCCGTTGAAAGCGCTGCTAGTGCGATTGTGGACGAGCTTGATGAAGATCTCGCGGCCTATCTGAGCGAGGAAACCGCGCTTGACGAGGATATGCTTCGCGATCTCGTTACGCAGGTTGTCCGTAGCGAACTCGAGGGTGAGCTGGGCGAACGGATGACCCGCAATATCCGCAAGCTTGTCCGCCGCGAGGTTTTCAGCATCCTCGAAAGCCGCGAGGCCGAGTGATCAAACCTCGGCCGCGAGGCTTAGGATTGCATCAAGATCCAGGTGGGTTTCCATGTGATCGGCCAAAGCGTCGAGCGCGATCTCCACGTCCGCGCCATAGTTTGCCTGCGTTTCCGCAAGACCCAGGTCCTTGAGGAAAGCGGCGCGAAAGCCGTCAGCCGTAAAGAGCCCGTGCAGATAGCAGCCGCGTATGCGCCCGCTCTCGCTCGTCGCCCCCTCGCTGCGGTCACCGACACGAAGCCAGCCCCGCGCCCGATCCGGCCCCTCGGTCTGGCCGATATGGATCTCGTAGCCGCTGACCGGCTCGCCGGATGCTGTATGAACCGCGTCTGTGAGGGCAAGCCGCTTGAGGGGCTTCATCTCGGTCACCACATCCAGAAGGCCAAGGCCCGCCACGCGCCCCGGTGCGCCTTCGATCCCCTCGGCGTCGACGATCTCGCGCCCAAGCATCTGATATCCGCCGCAAATGCCCAAGACCTGCCCGCCGCGCCGCACATGGGCCTGAAGGTCGATATCCCAGCCCTGGGCGCGGAAATCGGCCAGATCGGCGATGGTCGATTTCGAGCCGGGGATCAGCACGAGATCGGCATCGCACGGCAGGGGCCGCCCCGGCTCGACGATCTCGACCGTGACGCCCGGCTCGGCCGAGAGGGGATCGAGGTCATCGAAATTGGCGATCCGCGACAGGCGCGGCACGGCGATTTTCAGGGGGCCGCCGGGGCGACTTGCGATATCCATGACGTCTTCGGCAGGGAGCTTCCACGCCAGCGGGAACCACGGCAGGATGCCGAGCGGGGACCAGCCGGTGCGCTCGGTGACGAAGTCCATGCCCTCGGTGAAGAGAGAGGGATCGCCGCGGAATTTGTTGACGGCAAAACCCTTGATCCGGTTGCGATCCTCTTCGGGCAGGATCGCATGGGTGCCGACGAGCTGCGCCATGACCC
>JAHEBR010000174.1 GCA_024642185.1 Marivivens sp.
CCAGTTTCTCGGCGGTCAGATCCTCGTAATAATCCTTGCCGATCTGCGCCATCGGCGCATTGGCGCAGGAGCCGAGGCATTCGACCTCTTCCCACGAAAACTTGCCATCGGCGGAAAGCTCATGCGCATTCGCCGCGATCTTGTCCTTGCAGACAGCGATCAGGTTTTCCGCGCCGCAGATCATGCACGACAGCGTGCCGCAGACCTGAATATGCGCGACCGAACCCACCGGCTGCAGCTGGAACATGAAGTAGAACGAAGCCACCTCGAGCGCGCGGATATAGGCCATGCCGAGCATATCGGCCACGGCTTCGATCGCCGGGCGGGTCAGCCAGCCCTCCTGCTCTTGCGCGCGCCACAGAAGCGGGATGATCGCCGAAGCCTGACGGCCCTCGGGATATTTGGTGATCTGCGCTTCGGCCCATGCCTTGTTGGCGGGGGTGAAGGCAAAGCTTGCGGGTTGGTCGGGGTGCAGGCGGCGGAGCATTAGCGGTCAATCTCTCCAAAAACGACGTCCATCGAGCCGATGATGGCGGCGACGTCGGCAAGTTGGTGGCCGGTGGCCATATGGTCCATGGCCTGAAGGTGCAGGTAACCGGGGGCGCGCAGCTTGGCGCGATAGGGTTTGTTGGTGCCGTCGGCCACGAGGTAGACGCCGAACTCGCCCTTGGGCGCCTCAACGCAGGCATAAACCTCGCCCGCCGGAACGTGGAAGCCCTCGGTATAAAGCTTGAAGTGATGGATCAGGCTTTCCATCGAGGTCTTCATGTCGCCGCGCTTGGGCGGGGTCAGCTTGCCACGGGCCAGAATATCGCCCTGCCCTTCGGGCGCGCGCAGCTTGGCGATGGCCTGCAGGATGATCGAGGTCGACTGGCGCATCTCTTCCATGCGGCAGAGGTAGCGATCATAGCAATCGCCGTTCTTGCCCACGGGGATCTGGAAGTCGAACTCGTCATAGCACTCGTAGGGCTGCGAACGGCGCAGATCCCATGCAAGGCCCGAGCCACGCACCATGACGCCCGAAAAGCCCCATTTGAGGATGTCGTCTTCGGTGACGATGCCGATATCGGCGTTGCGCTGCTTGAAGATGCGGTTCTCGGTCAGAAGCCCGTCGATATCGTCAAGCACCTTGGGGAATTCATTCGCCCATGTCTCGATATCGTCAATGAGCGCGGGCGGCAGATCCTGATGCACGCCACCGGGGCGGAAATAGGCGGCGTGGAGCCGCGCGCCACAGGCCCGCTCGTAAAACACCATCAGCTTTTCGCGCTCTTCAAAGCCCCAGAGCGGCGGCGTCAGCGCGCCCACGTCCATCGCCTGCGTGGTGACGTTGAGAAGGTGGTTCAGAACCCGGCCGATCTCGGAATAGAGCACGCGGATGAGCGAGGCGCGGCGCGGCACTTCGGTTCCGGTCAGCTTTTCGATGGCGAGGCACCAGGCGTGTTCCTGGTTCATCGGCGCCACATAGTCGAGGCGGTCAAAATACGGCAGGTTCTGCAGGTAGGTCCGGCTCTCCATGAGCTTTTCCGTCCCGCGATGGAGAAGGCCGATATGCGGGTCGCACCGCTCGACGATCTCGCCGTCAAGCTCGAGCACCAAGCGCAGAACGCCGTGCGCCGCCGGGTGCTGCGGCCCGAAGTTGATGTTGAAATTGCGGATCTTCTGCTCGCCCGTCTGAGCGTCGTTGAAGTTGCCGTCCATCATCTTGCACCCATCATATTGGCTTGCCACCCGGCGGGCAGCGGCCCGAGCCTTGCGGCAACAAAATCATACTGCGGCGCGAAGTAGGCTCGCGCTTTCATCTTCTGTTCATCGCGCATCTTCAGCGAGATGCCTTCGTGGACACGCCGGTCAAAATCCCCAGCCACCGGTTCGATTCCGACAAAGTGGCACAGCCGCTCGATCTGCTCTGGCGCGAAAAGGGTTTCATAAAAGGCAAAGAATAGCCGGGAGGGATCAACGGCCGCATCGAGCCGGCCAATGATCGAGCGATAGTCGCCTCGCGCTTCGACGTCGGGTTGAAGCCCCTTGAGAAAGCGGTTGAACAGACGGTCGGCTGTCGCCCGAAGATCCCCGCTCGCCCCGACGCGGCGCTTGGCGATCATTCGGATGTGGCTCCAAAGCCGCTCCACGGGATCACGCAGCAAATAGATAAAGCGTACATCGGGAAGGAGGCGGGTCATCGATCCAAGGCGTTCGGTCGACAGCAGACCATAGGCAGGCGTCACGTCCACCATGACGCTTTTGGCACCGGCTGAAGTCGTCATGTAGTCGAGATAGGCCCGGTCCGACGGCGCGTCGAGCACGTCTAGCCAACGGTCGATCGCTTCGATGCTGCCGGGCGCGCCATTGGTCCGCACAAGCCTGCGGCGGCGCTCGATCAACCTCTTCCGGGGTCCGTCAATCTGGCCGGTATCAATCGCATCGAAATAGTGCAGCTCCTTGATCACCGGCGTAAAGCACGCCGGATGCCCTTCCAGATAGCGATAGAGCCAGCTGGTCCCCGCCTTGGTCGCGCCAACGCAGAAAAGGAGGGTTGGAGTGCTCATCCCTCGATCAGCCCTTCGTTTCCTCGCGGAACGACACCACCCACAGAAGGAGCAGCGCGCAGGGCGGGAAGATCGCGAAGAAGGAAATCCACGCCGGAATGCCGTGCCGCGGCAAGAGCCGCCAGAACGGGATCACCAGCGCGGCGGCCAGTGCCAGCAGGATCAGGATCCCGAACTGGCCGTGACCGGCAAAGTGATGACCTTGGGCAGCAAAAGCTTCGTGATGACGCATCATATCAGGCCCCTTTCTTCTCGTCGCCCGGAAGGATGTATTCCGCCCCTTCCCAAGGCGACATGAAATCGAACTGGCGGTATTCCTGCACAAGCGAGACCGGCTCATAGACCACGCGCTTCTGCGCCTCGTCGTAGCGGACCTCGGTATAGCCGGTGGTCGGGAAATCCTTGCGCAGCGGATGGCCGCGGAAGCCATAGTCGGTCAGGATCCGGCGCAGGTCGGGGTGGCCGGTGAAGAGGATCCCGAACATGTCGAACACTTCGCGCTCGAACCAGTTGGCCGAGGGGTGGACCTCGACGATCGAGGGAACCATCTCGTCCTCGCGGATCGAGACGCGCAGGCGAATGCGCTGGTTGGTGTACATCGACAGGAAGTGGTAGACCACGTCGAACCGCTTGGCGCGGCCGGGATGGTCGACGGCTGTGATGTCGACGAGGCTCGAGAACTTGCAGGCGCTATCGTTGAGGAGATACTCGACGAACGGCACCAGCGTATTGGGCGAGACATCCATGGTCAGCTCGCCAAAGGAAACCTCATGGCCGAGAACGCAATCGCGCCGCTTGAGTTCGAGAAGGGCGCCGAGTTCCTGCAAAGCTTCAGACATGGGGCCCCCTATCGAACGATCGTGCCGGTGCGGCGGATTTTGCGCTGGAGCTGCAGGATGCCGTAAAGCAGCGCTTCGGCGGTCGGCGGGCAGCCCGGAACATAGACGTCGACCGGAACGATCCGGTCGCAGCCGCGCACGACCGAGTAGCTGTAATGATAATAGCCGCCGCCATTGGCGCAGGATCCCATCGAGATCACATAGCGCGGCTCGGGCATCTGGTCGTAGACCTTGCGCAGCGCGGGGGCCATCTTGTTGGTGAGCGTGCCGGCGACGATCATCAGATCCGACTGGCGCGGCGAGGCGCGCGGGGCGGTGCCGAAACGCTCGAGGTCATAGCGCGGCATCGAGGTGTGCATCATCTCGACAGCACAGCAAGCCAGACCGAAGGTCATCCAGTGAAGCGAGCCGGTGCGCGCCCAGTTGATGATGTCGGCGGTCGAGGTGACGAGGAAACCCTTGTCCTGCAGTTCGGAATTGATCGCCTGCGTCACGACTTCCTTGTCGGCGCCGGCGGTATTGGCCCCGGTCATCACTCCCATTCGAGAGCTCCCTTCTTCCATTCATAGGCAAAGCCGATGGTCAGAACCCCGAGGAACACCATCATCGACCAGAAACCGACCATGCTCAGATCCTTGAACGCCACCGCCCAGGGGAAGAGGAAGGCCACTTCGAGGTCGAAGATGATGAAGAGGATCGACACGAGGTAGAACCGCACGTCGAACTTCATCCGCGCATCATCGAACGCGTTGAAGCCGCATTCATAGGCGCTGACCTTTTCGGGATCGGGATTGCGAACCGCGACGATCACCGCGGCAAGGATCAGAATCGCTCCGAGGGCAATCGCAAGGCCGAGGAAAATCACGATGGGAAGATATTCGCGAAGCAGGTCTTCCAAGGCAGTTCCTTTCAAGACGAGCGGCGCCAGAAATACAGCGCGCCAAAAACCTTGGCATGGCTTTACCCCCGCCGTGTGGGAGGGTCAACCAACGCCGTCCGAATGTTGACGCTTTTTCGGGCAGAAAGAGAAGTGTCAGCTCTTCGCCCAGCGCGGCTTGCGCTTCTCGAAGAAGGCATCGATTCCCTCGGTCGCCTCACTGTCTTCCCAGCGGTCGACCAGAACCTCGGCAGCCATGGCGATCACCTCGTCATCAATTGCGGGGGCGAGAGCAAGAAGGTGGCGCTTGGCCGCCGCCACGGCTCCGGGGGCGCAGGAGAGATAGGGAGCGACCTCCGCCTCGACGAGCGCATCAAGCTCGCCCGGCGTGCCCACGCGGGCCACAAGGCCCAGCCGCTCCGCTTCGGCCGCATCGAAAATCCGGCTCGACATGAAAACCCGCCGCGCCATCGGCGCGCCTAGCTTGCCCACCACATAGGGGCCGATGGTCGCCGGCACGAGGCCGAGCCTGGTCTCGGTCAGG
>JAHEBR010000175.1 GCA_024642185.1 Marivivens sp.
GCGTGAACCGAAATTTGGATGTCCAATTAGCCCGGAAATTTTGGCGCGTTGCATGTTGCAGGCATGGATCTGCAGATCGTCCTGGCAACGCGGTTCGAGGCGCAAATCTTGATAGATGCGGTGCGAATCCGAGGCGTTTCATTCGGATCCGCCGTAATCTCTGTATTACAAGCTTTGAATTACAAGTCCGATTGAATGCCAACACGTGACAGGTGAGAACCCTTCTCCCTCAGGCGAAGGGCAGGTGAGAATGGGCGTTTTTGGACCCCAAATCTGATCGATTTTCGCCGTTTGTCGTTGCGACACGACTATGCCGCGGATTTGACCACTTTTCCGGCGACCCCGTTGCGGATCTTCGCAGAGATATTCATCAGGTTTTGTAGCTTGGCCGCAATCTCGCCATGCCGAAGATCGAGCTGGTCAATTGTTGCCCCAAGCCCGGCTCCGACCGTTCCCAACCGCCCACTTTCCACTCTCCCCATGACACGAATCGTGTCGAGCCCCAACATCATGCGCCGAATTTCCGCGCTCGACTGATAAAGCTCCCCCGAAACGATCGCTGCGCGTTTCAGCGCCGCATCGGCGCGCTGCAAATAGTTGGTCTCAAGATCTGCAAGATAGCCTCTTTCACTCTCAGAGGCTTTGGCGGATGAGCCCTCTTCGGCCCTGACAACTTCCGAAAGATTTCTGGCCGAGCGAGTCAGGAAGATGGCCTCGGAGACGATCCTGACCATTGTTTGACATAGATTGTCTTTCCCGCTCGCGAAAGCGGCGAGCCGCCTGTAGAGATCAGCGGAAATGAACTTGTAGTTTTCGGAAATAGCGCTCACGGGGCCACCCGACGGTTCGAGGCGCGACGCGATGATCCGCATATTGTTGGGAATTGACTGCAGCGCCTCGAAATCTGTGAGCAGAGCGGCCTGAAATTTCAGCGTTTGCCTGAGAAGTTCGCTGATGCTGCTCAAGGACCGCATCTCCGTGGTCATGACGCGTTCGAGTTTCTGGTCGCGCGCATTTTGCTCTTGATCTAGCGCTTGGGTCATAAAATCTGTGTAGTCGTTGAAGCCCAGATCCTGTAGCCGCGCGATCAGAAGTTCGGCCGATTTCTCTGGCGGCAAATTCTGGTTGGCTTCCGCTTTCAGAACTTCTGCATAGAGGTCTCGCGCGGTATCAAACAGGGGCGTTGACGGCTTGATCCTGACCGAGAGATAGCCCTGTTCATTCGGCAGGATCGTGGCCAGCACCCAATAGTAGCCCCCGTTCTCGGATCGGTTCTTTACATAGGCGGCGATCGGACGCCCATCTTGAATCGATTGCCACATGATCTTGAACACGGCCTTCGGCATTTCCGGGTGTCTGACGATCTTGTGCGGCGCACCGATAAGTTTCTCCCAGGAGAATCCCGAAACACGCTGAAATACATCGTTTCCAGCGCGAATGATGCCGCGCTGATCGGTGCGCGAATAGAAGATCTCATCAAGGCCGAAGTGAACCTCGCCCGCTGTGACGGGGCGTTCGATGGGTTGCAGCATGATCTGTCCTTTGGGGCCGACGTTTGCCCAGACTGTAGGGATGCTGAATTAAGAAAAGGTAGCAGCGCACGGGCCCAAAGGTTGGGCGGGGTCACCGGGATCGTGACCCCGCCCCAAGATCATGGACGCTAATGACCGGGTATGCACGACGCTCCATGATCCTGTCGGAGTCGGCGGGGCTGCTCGCGCGGCAGGAGCGATGCCAATTCAGGCCTTTATCAAGATGCCCAAAGCAGCATTTGGGAGGCCCCTGCCACGCAATGTTGACATTAGAATATGATTGTTTGTTCAATGTTAGCATTGGCCAAGAAATTGCCATTTTGCGAAGGAAGGTTGGGTCTGCCGCCTTTGATTTTTGAGCGCTGTAAGCGCGGTACCGGGTTTCAAGCATGACTGTTGAGTATGTCCACCGGAGGAGTTCAGTCCGAATTCTTGTGGGTCGATTGGAAACGGAATGTCTAAAGACAAGTTTTATAGATTCGGCAGTTGGCAGTTCGCCTCGGATTTTTCGCGGGCGAATCCCCTCGACGAGGCCGACGTCGTCGCTTTCACGCGCGCCGAGCGGGCGATCCTGAACGCCCTGAGCAACAAGCCTGGCCTCGTTGTCAGCCGCGATCAACTCCTCGACAGGATTTCGGGCGAGGGGTCGGATATCGGCCAGCGCAGCGTCGATTTCCTGATCAATCGCCTCCGCCGCAAGCTTGGTGACCCGGCCCGCAATCCCAATTTCATCGCAACGCAATATGGCGAGGGATACGTCTGGATTGCGCGCAAGCCCGAGCCTGTGGCGCCTTTTGAGGATGCTCATGTCATCGTGGGTCCAGTTCAGGGCTTGGCCCCTTCGGGTGAGGGGGCCAAGCGCGGTTGGGACTTTGTCCTGCGCCTTGCAGACGAACTGCGAAATACCTTGCACGAAGACCGCAAGGTTCGGGTCGTCGCCTCCAGAGACAAGATGGGCGAATTCGACCTCTCCAAGCCGCGTATCGGGATAGGGGTCAAGTTTCTCTTCTCAGCTCCCGGCAAGGCCGATGTCGTTCTCTCAGTTAGTCGCCTCGACAAGCAGGCCCTGCTCCTGACCCGAAGGCTTGCTTTGACCGGCAACGAGCTTTGCCCGAAGTCCGGTGGCGCCTTTATGGCCGATCTGGCGGCCGCGCTAGTTGATCAGGTGTGGAGGGTGCAATCGCATCCCGCCCAATCAGGTTCGCCCGACGAAGATGCTCCGCTCGCAGTGCGGATGCATGAGGCCGAGATCATGCTGGCCGAGGCCGAGGGCGGGATGCTCGAGACAGAAAAGCGTCTTAGGGCTGCGATTGCCGCCAATCCCAAGGATTGCTCGAACTATGTTCTTCTTGCCACTGCCATCCATTCCAACATGGTCGTGGGCGGGTTTGCCGGGATGCGTTCGCCCAGCGATTTCGTGCGGGGCGCAAACGAGATCGAGGATCAACTCCTTAAGGCTATCGAACACCTGGACGGCAACGATATCCTGTCGCTCGCAGCCGCCAAGCTCTTGTGGTTCACCGATCCAAAGTGGCGTCAGCTGGCGATGGACATGGCAGAGGATGTCTTTTCGCGTACCACGAATTTCATCACGGCCTTCAGCACTGTGGGCCAGCTCAGGATGTGGGACGGGCGGGGCGAAGAGGCGTTGGCCCTGTTTGAGCGCGCTCAAGAGTTCGTTCCGGTCAAGACCTCGCAGATTGGCCTTTATCTGACGGTCCAAAAAGCAATGGCGCATATGTCCATGGGCGATCAGGCTGCCGCTGGGGTGGAAATCGGGCGGGTTCTGGCACACGATATGCGCGGCTTGGCACGCTATGCTTTGATGTTCGACCTTGGAGATGAATTCGATCGGGAAGCTGTTCTCAAGGCTGCCTGCGCGAAAATGTCGACAGCGGATGCCCGAGCCTTCCTCTACTATATGCATTTCATGTTTGCCCGCCATTTCGTCGATCCGCTGGCGCGGCGGAACTTCATTCATGAGCCGGTCTCTGTGGTGCGGCGCTTCTTTGGCGAGGTTGCCGTGCCGTTCGAGGCGCGCGCCGATCTTGGCGAGGATTGAAGCGACCTCTGACTTGCATCCGTCGCGGAAAACAATACCGTCCTTCCGATGCCGCGACACGGAATCGGCCCATCGTTCTTTGGGGTGGAATGCCCCCTGTTTGAACGCGTAGGGTATGGGGGCCGAAAGGCGGCTGCAGCCGAAGCAAGGAGAAATAATGCGTTACCATAGTCCCGCGACATTTGAGGATGCCTCGGCGATCGCCGCCGCTGCGTCCGGGGTGACACGGTTTCTGGCCGGCGGCACCGACGTTCTGGTGCAGATGCGCGCCGATATCGTCACCCCTGACGATCTGATCGACATCAAGCACATCCCCGGTGTCAAAGACATCGTCCAAGAGGATGACAAATGCTGGAGCATCGGCGCGGCTGTGGCCGGTGCCGAGCTGACCGCGCATGTGGGCCTCTGCGCCGATTGGCCCGGTGTCATTGAGGGTATGGCCCTCGTCGGCTCGACGCAGGTGCAGGGCAGGGCGACGCTGATCGGCAACCTCTGCAACGGCTCTCCGGCGGCAGATTCGGTTCCGGGCCTTGCGGCGGCTGGCGCAGAGGTGTCGGTTGTCGGCCCCAAGGGCACGCGGCAGGTGAAGGTCGAAGACATTCCCGCCGGTCCCGGCAAGACGACGCTGGCCAAGGGCGAGGTGATCTCCGGCATCTATCTGCCGGCGCGCGGCAAAGGGGGCGGCGACGCCTATCTGCGCTTTATCCCGCGCACCGAGATGGATATTGCCGTGGTCGGATGCGCCGTGAACCTGCGGGTCGAGGGTGACAAGATCACCGAGGCGCGCGTGGTGCTTGGTGCTGTCGCGCCGACCATCGTGGTCGTCGAGGAGGCCGCCAAGGCGCTGATCGGCTCGACGCTGGACGACAAGGCGCTTGACGCCTTGGCCGCCGCCGCCTCGGCCGCCTGCCGCCCGATCAACGACAAGCGCGGAACCATCGCGTTCCGCACGGATGTGGCCGGCGTCCTTGCCCGCCGCGCCGCCAAGATTGCCTACGACCGCGCACGAGGTGCCAAATGACCCAGATCCATGTGACCACCACCGTGAACGGCGACGAGGTCGAGTTTCTCGCCGATCCGCGCGAGACACTGCTCGATTGCCTGCGCGACAAGCTCGGCATGACCGGCGCCAAGGAAGGCTGCGGCACCGGCGATTGCGGCGCCTGTTCGGTGACCGTTGACGGCCG
>JAHEBR010000176.1:0-2995 GCA_024642185.1 Marivivens sp.
CCGCGACGCGACCTCGCTTCTCGATCAGGCGATCAGCCATGGCGCGGGGGAGACGACCGCCGATCAGGTGCGCTCCATGCTTGGGCTGGCCGACCGGGGCCGTGTACTCGATCTCTTCGACATGATCCTCAAGGGCGAGGCCGCCGCCGCGCTGACCGAGCTTTCCAGCCAATATGCCGATGGCGCCGATCCGATGGCGATCCTTCGGGATCTGGCCGAAATCGCCCATTGGGTTTCGGTCATCAAGATCACGCCTGAGGCGGCGGAAGACCCGACCATCTCGCCCGACGAGCGCAGCCGCGGGCAGGCGATGGCCGCCGCCATTTCGATGCGCGTTCTCACGCGAATGTGGCAGATGCTCCTTAAGGCTTTGGAAGAAGTGGCCCTAGCGCCCAACGCGATGATGGCCGCCGAAATGGCGGTAATCCGCCTCACCCATGTGGCCGACCTGCCGACGCCCGACGAACTCGTCCGCAAGCTGCAAGACGCCACGCCCCCGCCCTCCGGCCCCGGCGGCGGCGGTCGGGCTCCGCAAGCCGGCGGCGGCACGACCTATGCGCGCGCCCAAACGCCCGCGCCGACCCACAGCGGCCCCGCTGGCCCCTCGGCCCATGGCGCGCAAGCCGCTGTCGCCCTCGCCGCCGACGCCCTCGCCCGCTATGCGCGGTTTGAGGATGTGGTCGAGCTGATCCGCGCCCACCGCGATGTGAAACTGCTCGTCGAGGTTGAAACCGGCATCCGCCTCGCCCGCTATCAACCGGGGCGCATCGAGTTCGAACCCGCCCCCAGCGCCCCCACCGACCTCGCCCAGCGCCTCGGCGCGCGGCTTCAGGCCTGGACCGGCAACCGCTGGGCCGTGAGCGTCGTCAATTCCGGCGGCGCCGAAACCATCGCCGAGGCTCGCGATGCCGAGGCGATTGCCCTCAAGGCCGAGGCGGCGAGCCATCCCCTTGTGCAGGCCGTCCTGCAAGCCTTCCCGAAATCCAAGATCACCGAAGTGCGCACCGCCGCGGAGCAGGCCCAGACGGCCATGACCGAGGCGCTGCCCGAGGTCGAAGACGAATGGGATCCTTTCGAAGAGGACTAGCCCTTGCCCCCCTGCCCCTGCGGCAATATCTGATGGCGAAACAACCAAGGAGACCCCGATGCTCAAAGGTCTAGGCGGCCTCGGCGATATGGCCAAGATGATGAAGGCCGCGCAGGAAATGCAGGGCAAGATTGCCCAGCTTCAGGAAGATATGGCCCATATCATGGTCGAGGGCGAAGCCGGTGCCGGCCTCGTCAAAGCCACGGCGACCGCCAAGGGCGAGTTGAAGGCGCTGAATATCGATCCGTCGATCTTTTCCTCGGACGACAAGGAAATGGTCGAGGATCTGATCCTCGCCGCCGTGAAGGACGCGCAGGCCAAGGCCACCGACCGCGCCGCCGAGGAAATGCAGAAGCTCACCGACGGCCTCGGCCTGCCGCCGGGCATGAAGATGCCGTTCTAGGCCTAGATGACCCAAGGCACCCCCGATATCGAGGCGCTGATCGAGCTGATGGCCCGGCTTCCGGGCCTTGGGCCCCGGTCGGCGCGGCGGGCGGTGCTGCACCTCATCAAGAAGCGCACCGTTCAGCTTCTGCCGCTGGCCGAAGCGCTGCACAAGGTTGGCACCACCGCGCGCGAATGTGCCCGCTGCGGCAACATCGGCACCGGAGATCTTTGCGACATCTGCACCGAACCGCGCCGCGCCAATGGCGAGATTTGCGTGGTCGAGGATGTGGCCGACCTTTGGGCGATGGAGCGATCCGGCGTCTTCAAGGGGCGCTATCACGTTCTGGGCGGGACGCTTTCAGCGCTTGATGCTGTCGGCCCCGAAGAACTTCGCATTCCCCGCCTTCTCGACCGTATTACCGAGGAAAGCGTTTCCGAAGTGATCCTCGCCCTCGGCGCGACAATCGACGGCCAGACCACGGCTCATTACATCGCCGACCAGCTTCCCGATGTGCGCGTGACTTCGCTCGCACAGGGGGTGCCGGTTGGCGGCGAGTTGGATTATCTGGACGACGGAACGATCAGCGCCGCGCTCAAGGCGCGGCGGAGCCTGTAAGAACGCAAAACCCCGGCGCGATGGCCGGGGTTTTGGTTTTCTGGTCCGACCGACTTATTTGTCGTCGGCATCCTCGTCATCGTCATCCGGCAGGTTGAAGAAGCTGTCGGCATCCGAGAAATCGGTGTTGTCCTTTTCCTCGTCATTGGCCGAAAGACTAAAGGACTCGAGGCCGGCAATCGCCGAGGGCATCTTGGGCTCGGGCGCCATGCCGAGGCTCTGCTCGGTCGAGACAAGCTTGCGGCGCTCGTCGTCAGACATGACGCCACCCTCTTTGGCCTTCTTGGCGTTGGCCTTCTGAACGGCGGCATCGAGCTCGGACTGCTTGCACAGGCCAAGGGCCACCGGGTCGATCGGGTCGATGTTGGAAATGTTCCAGTGGGTCCGCTCGCGGATCGCCTGAATGGTCGGCTTGGTGGTGCCAACGAGTTTGGAGACCTGACCATCCGAAAGTTCGGGGTGGAACTTGACGAGCCAGAGGATGGAGGCCGGGCGATCCTGACGCTTGGACAGCGGGGTATAGCGCGGGCCACGGCGCTTTTCCTCGCCGGCGGCGGCGGGGTTGAACTTGAGCTTGAGTTTGTGAAGGGGGTTCTTCTCGGCCTTCTCAATCTCTTCTGCGGTCAACTGATTGTTGGCGATCGGGTCAAAGCCCTTCACACCGGTTGCCACATCACCATCGGCAATGCCCTGAACCTCAAGCTCGTGCATCCCGACAAAATCGGCAATCTGATTGAATGTGATGGTCGTGTTATCCACCAGCCAAACGGCGGTGGCCTTGGCCATGATCGGTTTGTCAGACATGATCGTCTCCTAAATACACAAGCCTTCCCCGTGCCCCGGAATGGGGCGGGCCCAGCGGGCCCAGTTCTCTTTGTCGGGGAACTTTGGGGGCTGTATAGTCG
>JAHEBR010000176.1:3095-4762 GCA_024642185.1 Marivivens sp.
CACGCGCGGCCTATCGACGCGCTCAACAACACAGGGAAGAGAACAATGTTGGATAAAGCCAAAAAAACCATCGGCACGCTGACTGAAATCGGCATCGCGCTGCTGGCCCTCGCAATCGTCGCGTCGCTTCTGGTTGGCGCTGACAATATGGCGTTCCTCGGCGACGTCGTCGGCAACATCACCGGTCTGGTGAGCTCGCTCGGCAGCGCTGGCCTCGCCGGCCTGATTACTCTGGGCGTTGTGCTGCACCTTCTGCAGAAGTAAGCAGTAGCACACTGAGAAATTTCCTCTCCCAGCAGCAAGGCCATTAGATGGATAGGATCCAAAACGCGCTCGCCAAACTTCAGGGTCTGTTTCTGAAAGCAGCAGAAGTCATGGCGGTGCTCGTCGCCCTCATCGTCTTGGTCTACATACTGTTGGGAGAGGATGCCGGCCCCTATGTCACAGGGGTCGTCACCAACCTGTCGCTTCTGATCTTTGCGATCACACCGCAGACGATCATCGCCGTTGCCTTGGTGATCTGCCTCTACATCGCGCTCAAGAAGCGCGTCTAGCCCGCGACCTTCAGGACAATCTTGCCGATGTGAGCCGACGATTCCATGCGCGCGTGGGCGTCGCTTGCATTTGCCAGATCAAATTCACGGTCCATCACCGGCCGGAACTTGTCCGCTTCGACAAGGGGCCACACATTCTCCAAAAGCTCTTTGGCGATTGCCGCCTTCGCCAGATCGGACTGCGGGCGCAGGGTCGAGCCTGTAAAGGTCAGCCGGCGCATCATGATCTGCGACAGGTTCGCCTCGATCTTGGCGCCCTGAAGGAAGGCAATCTGGACAAGGCGCCCCTCGTCGGCCAGCGCCTTGAGGTTGCGCTCGAAATAGGGGCCGCCAACCATGTCGAGGATCAGGTTGGCCCCACCTTCGGCTTTCAGGGCCAGAACGAAATCGTCCTCCCGATAATTGATCGCCTGCTCCGCGCCGAGCCTTTCGCAGGCGACGCACTTCTCCTTGCTGCCCGCCGTGGTAAAGACCCGCGCGCCAAGCGCGGCGGCAATCTGGATAGCGGTTGTGCCGATGCCGGACGATCCGCCATGAACAAGGAACCGCTCGCCTGCCTTCAGCCCGCCGCGCATGACAACATTGGACCAGACGGTGAAACAGGTCTCTGGCAGGCAGGCCGCTTCTTTCAGCGACAGGCCCTGCGGAACAGGCAGGCAATGCGCGGCAGGGGTGACGGCATAGTCGGCATATCCCCCGCCCGGCAGGAGCGCACAAACCTGATCGCCGATCTTCAACCCCGTCACACCTTCGCCCACCGCGTCGACCACGCCCGAAGCCTCGAGGCCCGGCAGATCAGACGCCGTCGGCGGCGGGGCATACATCCCGGCCCGCTGCAGCGCGTCGGGGCGGTTGACGCCTGCATAGGCCACGCGGATCCGCACCTGCCCATAGCCCGGCACGGGGATCGGCCGCTCGACCGGGGTCAGGACTTCGGGGCCGCCGGGTTTGGCGATCTCTATCGCACGCATCATGGATGACATTATTTCTCCTGCCCTTCGGGGGCCCAATATCCGGGCAGATCAGAGGCCGGTTCACGGTGCGGCGCACGGATACCCGAAAGCGCCTGCCCGATGCCACGCATCAGCGGGCCGAAGGCCTTGCTCTCGCGCA
>JAHEBR010000177.1 GCA_024642185.1 Marivivens sp.
GGCTGACTTCAGGGGTCACGCGGATGATCGTCGGGCCGTCTGCCTTCAGGGCGGCGGCCAGATCGCGCTTGAATTCGGCAAGGCTCGCGGGCTGGGCCGAATGGGCGCCATAGGCCTCGGCCAGCTTGAGGAAATCGGGGTTGCGCTGGATCACCGCATTGGGTGCGATCTGGGCGCGGACCATGCTGGCCTCGATCTCGCCGAGCTTGCCGTTGTCCCACAGCAGGACCGGCAGGCCAAGGCCAAGCTCAACCGCGACCGCCAGCTCCTGGATAGTATATTGGAAGCCGTAATCCCCGGCGATGGCGATCACCGCGCGGTCGCCCACGCCGATCTTGCCGCCGATGGCGGCTGGAAGGGCATAACCGAGGGTGCCAAAGCCGTAGGGGTGATGCCAGAGGCCGGGGTGTTTGAGCGGATAAACTTCCTTGGTCGCATAGGCGAACTGGGTCATGTCGGAATAGATCAGCGCATCCTCGGGCAAGACCTCGCGCATGGCGTCGGCCACCGGCAGGATGCCGGGGCGCTCGGCCTCGACCTGTGCGCGCCAGCGGCGGCGGGCGTCTTGGGCCTCGGACGCCGACCAAGTGGATTGGGAAGTGGTGCCTGAGAGGGCGGCGTTCAGAGCCCCAAGCGCCAGCTTCGCATCGGCACGGATCGTCAGATCGACGCGCGGATCGCGGGCCAAGACTGTGGGATCAATGTCGATCCGGATCACCTTGGCCCCTTCGCCAAAGCCCGGCTTGTCGCGCCAGATATCCACCTCGGCCAGAACCGAGCCGACGACCAGAACACAATCGGACGAGGCGATCATGTCGGCACTGTCGGGCCGGGCCAGAACCGAGCCAAGGTGCAACGGATCGTCTGGATCGATTACACCTCTGCCAGCATAGCTGGCCAGGCTTGCGGCTTTTAGGTGGGCGACCAATGCGCGTGCCTCCGGTGCTGCCGAGCGCGCGCCCCCACCAACGATCACCAACGGACGCCGAGCCGCTGCGAGCAGTTTCGCCGCCTCGGCTATCTGGCCTGCATCGGGCGCCATCGGCGGCGCGGGCTGCTGGATTGGCTCTGCCGGAAACTCGGGCGCCGCGCCTTCCAGCATCGGGATCGGCACCTGCAGATGCTTGGGGCGCGGCCTGCGGTCCTGAAACTCGGCCAGCGCCTGATCAATACGGGCATAGGCATCCTCGGGGCTTGTCGCCTCATGCGACCAATCGCAAACCGCCGCCCCTGCCCCGCGCTGATCGAGCATTTCGTGCAAGCGCCCGTCGTCTGTCCCGCCTTGCGGCAGGCAGGACGAGATCGCCAGAACCGAGACGCTATCCGAATAGGCCTGCCCCAAGGGCGTCATGATGTTGCACAGGCCCGGCCCGGTGATGATGTAGCAGATGCCGGGCCGCCCCGTCGCGCGAGCATAGCCATCGGCCATGAAGCCCGCGCCCTGTTCGTGGCGGGTCAGGATATGGGTGATCCCCGCCTCCTCGATCCCGCGATACATCTCTTGGTTATGGACCCCCGGAATCCCGAAGATCACATCGACGCCACGCGCGCGAAGCATATGCGAAAGCTGCGCGCCAAGCGGGCGGCCTGTAGCCTGATCTGACATCTAGGATCTCCAGAAACGGGGAAGGAAAAGAACGAGTACCGCCACGATTTCGAGCCGGCCGAGAAGCATCCCGAAGATCATCAGCCACTTGGCGGAATCGGGGAATGTGTTGACTGCACCGGAAAGGCCGACTTCCGATCCAAAAACGGGGCCGATGTTGAATACCGAAGTCCAGGCGCCGGTGATGGCGGACATAAAACTGATCCCGGTCATACCCATGAGAACTGCGATCACACCAAAACTCAGGATAAAACCCGTGAAAAGGAGCATGATAGAGGCCATTACCTCGTCAGACACAGTGCGGCCTTCGAATTTAACCGACACGACCCGGCTCGGACTATACATTCGCTTGATCTGACCAAAGAGGGCCCGAAGCATGATCTGGAACCGGAAGACCTTGATGGCGCAGCCGGTCGAGCCCGAGCAGGCACCGATCGTTCCGACGCAAAACAGAATGGCGAAGGGGAACGGCCCCCAGGATTGCACGTCACCGTCGCCAAAGCCGGTTCCAGAAAAAACCGACACGACGTTGAACAGGCTGGACCGGAACAGTTCCTCCGTAAATATCCCCTCTTCGATGATGCGGTAGAGGACAACCAGCATCACCGCATAGCTTGACCAGACCACGTAGGCCCGCACCTGCATATCGCGGAAGATGGGCTTGGCGTCGCCTCGGGCCAATTGGATGAACCGGACAAAGGGGATGCCGGCGAGGATCATGAATGCCACGGCAACATATTGCGGTGCGCCGGGGAAAGCGGCGAACGAGGCGTCGGTTGTCGAATAGCCGCCCGTGGCGATGGTCGTGAACGCATGGACGATCGAATCCTGAAGGTCCATGCCCGACAGCACATAGGCCAAGGTGCAAATCACGGTAAGCGTGATGTAGATGCTCAAGAGGCCCTTGGCGATGTCCATCGCCCGAGGCAGGGCTTTGCCAAAGGTATCAAAGCCTTCCGACTGAAAGAACTGCATCCCGCCCACTTTCATCACCGGCAGAAAGATCATCGCGACGATGACGATCCCGAGGCCGCCCAGCCATTGCAGGATGCCCCGCCACAGTAGGATGCCATAGGAATGGGTCTCGAGGCCCGCGATCGCGGTCGCGCCTGTGGTGGTCATGCCCGACACCGCCTCGAACATGGCGTCAACGATCGACAGGTCGGTTTCACCGAAGATGAACGGGAGCGCGCCAAAGGCGGGCAGCGCGATCCAGACGAGGGTGGTCAGAAGAAAAGACAGGCGGACATTGAGGCCAGCGCTGACGCCATTCGCACAGGCCAGAGCAACGATTGCGCCGATCGTAGTGGTAATCACGCTCGATTGAAGGAATGTCTTCCACTCGGGATCGCCCTCATAGAGGTCGAACAACAACGGCCCGAGCATGGCCACGCCCATCACGGCGACCAGAAGGCCGATAACATATCCGACAGGGCGCAAATCCAGCATGACCGGAGGGTTGGCTGGCGCGGGTCAGAGTGTCAAGCCCGAGGGGCGTCAGCCCACATGAAAGAGCGTGCTGAAAAGCTTGGGATCAAGGCTTTCGCTGGCGAAGGTATCGCCCTCGCTCAGAAGGCTTACTGCGTCGTGGCTGTGCAGGCTTTCCTGATGGCTGGCAATGACCCGGAAATCGCCGATGCGGGGATCTTTCTGGAGCTGCTCGGCGAAAAGCCGCGCGGCATCTTCGACAAAGATCGGGTTGGCGGCGTTCAACTCGGCAAATGCCTGTTCGTCCTCGCGCTTGACCATCACCTGCGTTTCGGTCGGAACCGCCGCGCGGGCCATGTCGATCAGGTCTTCGAACCACAGCCGCGGGCCGGGCTCGGTCACCACCGAAATCCGCGCCACTGACCGCTGCGAATGCGGCGTGGCAAGCTGGCCGCGGAACTGGCGGGCGTGTTCGGAGAGCTCAAGCGAACAGGGGCAGGTCGAGGAATAGACATAGTCAAGATGCATGATCTTCTTGGCGACGCCCTTGGTCTCAACCAGTTCGAGCGCGATGTCGTAGTATTGGTAGCCGGTGAGGCCAGACCGAAGCGACTCCACCTTCATCGGGAAGGAAAAGCGCATCTGGATGCGGGCATCGAAGCTGTCGAGATCGGCCTTATAGGCATTTAGGGCACACTCGATCACGTCGAAGGAAAAGGTATCTTCGGCGTGTTTGTAAAAGGTCCGCATGATGCGGGACATATTGATGCCCTTCTTCTCGGCCTCAAGGCTCACCGTGCCCGTGACCGAGGTTTCGAGCGTCAGATCGCCGTTGTCGCGGGTGTGGAAGCGGACCGGCAGGCGGAAATTGCTGATGCCGACATGCTCGATCTGGCGTTTGACCCCGCGAATGAGGCTGGCGGGGCCATTTTGCAAATCGGGCATCGAGGCGCGATAGGCGGCGTCTGCCACGAAGTCTTCGGGGTAGGCGCGGGCGAGGGCGGGATAGTTCGAAACCTCCTGACCGGGGATCAGGCGCGAGACCAATGGATCGAGCGTGGCGACCTCTTCGGGCGAGGCGACCCCTGCCCAGCGCCGCAGCACGGACAGCGCCTTTTCGGCCTCGTCACGGGTTGGCTCTCGGTCAAATTCTGTCGTTGGGATGTTCATGGATCCCCCCACGGGCAAGTCCTGTCAGGCTTGGTATATGGTCGCGCCAGACCAGTTTACCAAATTTCCTAGATAAATACGCCCAAAACCGACCGCTGGATCAAACCTGCGCCAAAGCCTGAAGGATATCTTCCAAAAGATCTTCCTGATCCTCAAGCCCGCAAGACAGGCGAATAAGGCCCGGCGTGATGCCGAGAAGGTCTTTCTGGGCCTGCGGCAGACGCTGGTGAGTGGTCGTCGCGGGATGGGTCACGATTGATTTGCTGTCGGCAAAATTGTTGGAAATGGTGAAGATTTCCAGTGCATTAAGGAACCGGAACGCCGCCTCTTTGCCACCCTTGAGATCAATCGCCATGACCGTGCCGCCATTGCCCGCCTGATCCATCGCCAGCTGGTGCTGGGGGTGGCTCTTCAAACCGGGATACAATACGCGGCCAACCGCCGTATGGCCTTCGATCCCTTCGGCGAGCGCTTGCGCAGTGGCCGACTGGGCGCGCACCCGCAGGTCCATCGTGTCGAGCGATTTGAGCATGACCCAGGCGTTGAAC
>JAHEBR010000178.1 GCA_024642185.1 Marivivens sp.
CATGCGGCATCCCCACGTTTGGGTCATGTCGGACGATATGTATGAACACCTCGTTTTCGACGATTTCAAATTCTGCACGCCCGCGCAGGTCGAGCCGGGGCTTTATGACCGGACGCTCACCGTGAATGGCGTGTCGAAAGCCTATGCCATGACCGGCTGGCGCATCGGCTATGCGGCGGGCCCGGTGCCGCTCATCAAGGCGATGGGCAAGATCCAGTCGCAATCGACCTCCAACCCCTGCTCGATCAGCCAGTATGCCGCCGTTGAGGCGCTGAACGGGGTGCAGGACTATATCGAGAGCAACAAGGCGCTCTTCCAGCGCCGCCGCGATCTTGTCGTGTCGATGCTCAATCAGGCCAAGGGCGTGAAATGCCCCCGCCCCGAGGGCGCGTTTTATGTCTACCCCGACATTTCCGCCTGTATTGGCAAAACGAGTGCGGCCGGAACGCTGATCGAAAATGACGAGGCCTTCGCCACGGCGCTTCTGGAAGAGACCGGCGTTGCCGTGGTGTTCGGCGCGGCCTTCGGGCTTTCGCCAAACTTCCGCGTCAGCTACGCTACGTCCGACGAAGCACTGACCGAAGCCTGTTCGCGGATCCAGACCTTCTGCGCGGGGCTCAAGTAGGACGCCGATGACGACAGACCTGCCCGACTACTACTTCCGGGTGCGCGACAACGGCGCGACGGTTTTCCGCGTGGATACAGAGAACCGCCAGCGCCGCATCGAGATGACCCAGATCGCGGTGGTCAATGTCCGCAATGGCGAGATCAAGCCGCAGGGCGACAAGGCGCTGACCGAGGCCGATGTTGCGGCGATCCAAGGCTGGATGGCGGATCGCGTGGCCCTTTTGGCTGAGCGGGATATCGACGATATCCACCGCGCGGTCGACTATCTCAACCAGACCACCCATTGGGCGCAGGCCAAGGCGAGCGACGCACAACTCGAAGAGGTCACCGACCGCCTCCTGCTGGCGATGCATGATCTGCGATCGGTGCTTGTGCGAAAGAAAGCGGACCGGCTGATGAAATCAGACCGGCCCGAAGAGGAAGACTAGGCCCTTATGCCGCCGATTTGGGGCGGAGCATGAAATCGTTGGTCTTGGGATCATAGGAATAGAGGGCCGCGAAGCGTTCGGGCTTCAAAGCGATCTCGCGGATCGCACCGATGACTTTGTCTGCCTTTTCGTCATCCATGAGCGCCGAAAGGTTGAGGCGGGTCCAACCCGGCTTGAGCAGGGTTTCGCCGCCAAGAATACGCGCGCGGATCTCTTCCGAGGCGCCCTCGTCAATGCCGAGTAGACGGTGGCCATAGGGCCCGGCGCAGGCACAACCCCCGCGGGCCTGAATGCCGAAACAATCCGACAGGATGCGCGTCAGAAGAAGCGGATGCAGCGTGTCCGCACCCTTCTCGTCGACAAGCCGGATCGAGAAAAACGGAAGCGCCCGGTCTGCCTCCGGATTCCCCATTATCTGCAGGCCGGGCAGACCGACCCAAGCTTTCAAGGCGCGCTGGCGCAGGTCTTCGTGACGCTGGTCGAGATAGTCCTGCCCAATGGCCGCTTTGACCGCAAAGACAAGCCCGGCGCGGATATCGCCGACCACATTCGGCGTCCCCGCCTCTTCGCGGGCAATGACATCCTCGAGATAGTCGTGCGCCCAAGGCGAGACAAAGCGCACCGTGCCGCCGCCTGTGGCGATGGTCGGCTTCTTGTGGGTCACCGCGGCCTTGCGGACGATCAGGACACCCGACGCGCCCGGACCACCGACAAACTTGTGCGGCGAGAGGGCGACTGCGTCGATCTCGGTATCGGTGCCAGTGGCCATATCGACAGTCAGATAGGGCCCGCCGCCAGCGTAATCCCAGACCGCCAGCGCGCCATGGCGCTTGAGAAGCCGCGTGACCGTCTTCACATCCGTCACGATGCCGCTGACATTGGAGGCCGCCGAGAACGAGCCGATCATCAGCCGCCCCTGCCCGCCTTTCAGCGCCGTTTCCAGCGCTTGCAGGTCCGGCCCGCCGTTCACGGCCTCGGGGATCTCGATCACCTCTGCCCCGCTCTCGCGCCACGGCAGGATGTTGGAGTGATGCTCATAGGGTCCGATCAGCACCAGCGGCCTCTCCCCTGCGGCAACAGCATCGGTGACACCCAGAAGCGCTACGATCCGATTGAGCGCCGAGGTGGCACCCGATCCGGTAAAGATCACCGCGTGCCGCTCATCCGCCCCGCACTCACCGGCGATATAGGCGCGGGCCTCACGGCGCAGGTGCGTCATGGTGGCCCCGCAGAGCGAGCCCTCGGTGTGGCTATTTGCGTAGTAGGGAAGAATGTCGTTCAGGACAGCCCACTCGATCTGCATCAGCGCACGGCCCGAGGCGATGTAATCGGCATAGATCATCTTCTTGGGCCCCAAAGGCCCCTCGACCATGACCCCTTCCCCGATCAGCCCTTTGCGAAGCACGGCCAGCGAATCGCCTGCTTCGAGGGTCTTGCGGAAATCGTGAAAGTAGCCTTTGGACATCTGGGTTCTCCTTTGTGGGGAGATTACCCAAGCCTCGGCGCGAAAAATTACTCAAACTTGTTGTCTATTCCTCAAATTTTGTGTCATTTGATCGTTATGAGCGTCGAAATTGACAAAATTGATAGATTGATCCTGCGCGCCTTGCAGCGTGATTCCGGCCGGTCGCAGCGCGATCTCGCCGATGATGTGGGCCTGAGCCAAAACGCCCTCTGGCGGCGGCTCAAGCGGCTTCAGGAAAGCGGGATCATCAAGGGCCAGACGATCCGCCTGAACCCCGCAGATATCGGCCTCGGCCTCACGGTCTTCGTGATGATCCGCACCCGCAACCATTCGGCAGAATGGCTCGCCGATTTCCGGCGCGAGGCCTTAGCAATCCCGAATATCATCGACATTTACCGGATCGCCGGAGACTACGACTATATGCTCAAGGTCGTCGCCGCTGACATGAACGATTTTGATCGGGTCTATCAGCGACTGATCGAGAAGGTCTCGCTCGAGACCGTGACCTCGCTCATCACCATGGAAGCCATAGCCGACAGCCGCGACCTGCCGCTTTAGGCGAGGCGGCGCACCTCGGACCAGAAGCGCCAAGTGAGCAATACTGCCGCAACGGCCAGGCCGAGCGTGAGACCAAGCCAGAGGCCCTCGGGCCCGAAGCCGAAAGTGAACGCCATCACATAGCTAAACGGGATCGCCAGAACCCAATAGCTGAAGGCGGCGATCCACATCGGCACGGTCATGTCCTGTATTCCGCGCAAGAGCGACAGCGAGACGATCTGTGTCAGGTCGGCCATCTGGAAGAGCGCCGCGACAATAAGGAGCGAGGTGCCAATCGCGATGAGTTCGTCCCGCGCGGGCTCCGTCGGGTCGATGAAGAGCGAAATGAGCGGGCCAGGGAAGGCAAGGAACAGGGCGACACATAACAAGCCGAAGCTGGCCGAGATCACATAGGCCATCCGGGCGCCGCGCCGCAGATCGTCGATATTGCGTTTGCCGAATGCCGCCCCTGCGCGGATCGTTGCCGCCTGGCTCATGCCGATGTGGAACATGAACATCAGCGAGACGAGCTGCAGCGCGATCCCGTGGGCGGCCAGCTCGATCTCGCCGATCCAGCCCATCATCGCCGAGGAGGCAACGAAAAGCCCGCTTTCGGCCAGCGAGGTCAGACCAATGGGAACGCCAAGCCGAAAGACGTGCCAAAAGATCGGCCAATCGCTGCGCCAGATCCGCTGAAAGAGATGCAGTTGCGGCAGTTTGAGCTGCGCATAGCCCGCCAGAAGCAGCATGGTGAACATTTGCACCGACACCGACGCAATCGCCGCACCCCGGATGCCAAGCTCGGGCGCGCCCCAATTGCCGAAGATCAGCGCGTAGTTGACGAAGGCGTTGAGAACGACGCCGAGTAGCGTCACCCAAAGCTGAACGCCGGTTAGGTGCTGGCCGCTCAGGTAGGAGCGGAAGACGACAATCAAAAGCCCCGGCGCCATACCAAAGCCCGCAATGCGGAGATATTGCTGGCCCAGCGCGGCCACTTCCGGGGTTTGGCCAACAGCAAGGAGCACGGCCTCCGACCACCAGAAGACCGGGATGACAACGGCGAAATAGATCATACTCAGCCACATCGCCATCCGCGTGACACGGCGCACGCGCACATCGTCGCCCGAGGCCCCCGCCTCGGCCACAAGCGGCATGACAGCCTGCCCAAACCCCGCGCCGAGAATGAAAAGGATGAACCAGAGCGATCCGGCGATGGTCGAGGCGGCAAGGCTCGTCACGCTATACCAGCCCAGCATGATCGTATCGGTCATGTGGATGGCAAAGCCCGCAACGAAGCTACCGATCAGGGGAACCCCCAGCCGGAAAAGCCCGCGCGCATGGGCGCCGTAGGATAACGGAATACTCGTCATCCGGCGTCCCTAGGGCCGCGCGTGCGGCAGGTCCAGAGCAATCAAATCTGCGGCAGGCCGTCGCAGCCGCGATGTGGCCGAAAATCCCCGCCTATTTCGCCGAGCCGTCGTCGTTCAAGACCTCGCGCCAGCTATGCTTTGGCGCAAAGCCAAGCATCCGCTTGGCCTTGTCATTGGCGAAAAAGGTCTCGTCGCGGCCCATCTCGCGGCGCTTCTCGACGCCTTGATAGAACCGCGCGATCACCTCGTCGGAGGTGAGCGAGACGCTCATATCGTCGTTCGAAACGTTAAAGACCTCATAGCCGAGGCCATC
>JAHEBR010000179.1 GCA_024642185.1 Marivivens sp.
ATCCTCTGGTCGTTCTCCACCACGATCACGAGGTGCTGATCGTTGACAAGCCCGCGGGCCTTCTTTCGGTGCCCGGCAAGGGCGAAGATCTGGCCGATTGCTTGATGAGCCGGATCGAAGCGGCGTTTCCCACCGCGCTCCTCGTTCACCGGCTCGACCGCGACACCTCGGGGGTCATGGTATTCGCGCTGACGCCCCACGCGCAGCGGCACCTCGGGCTGCAGTTTGAGAAGCGCTATACGAAGAAGACCTATGTCGCCCGCGTCTGGGGCGAGATGGCGACCAAGACCGGCACCATCGACCTGCCTCTGATCGTCGACTGGCCCAACCGGCCCTTGCAGCACGTTGACCACGAAACAGGCAAACCGGCGCTGACGGATTACCGCGTCGTGCGGGTCGGCGGTGGCGAGAGCCGCGTGCGGCTTTATCCCAAGACGGGCCGCTCGCATCAGCTTCGCGTTCATATGAAAGAGATTGGCTACCCGATCCTGGGCGACCCGTTCTATGCGACCGGGCCAGCGCGGGATTACCCGCGCATGATGCTGCATTCCGAGACATTGCAGTTTCGCCACCCCGATGGCGGGGCGGGCGTGCGCTTTACCGCCAAGGCGCCATTCTAGATCAGTCTAGCGGCTCCAGATCAGCCTCAAGCTCGGCACGCAAATGTTCGTGCTGTTTGGGCAGTTTCAGAGCCGAGCCAAGGCTTGCGCGATCCTCATCGGCATCGAATCCCGGCGCGTCGGTGGCGATCTCGAAAAGGATGCCGCCGGGGCTTCGGAAATATATCGCTTGGAAATAGTCGCGGTCGATCTGCGGTGTGACCTGATAGCCGGTCTCGATCAGCGCCTTGCGCACCGCGCGTTGGGCCGTCGCGTCAGCGACCGAAAAAGCGATGTGATGGACCGATCCCGCGCCCTGCTTAGCCCGCTTGCCGCCAGCCACGGTTTCGATGTCGATCACATTGGCCGGGTTGCCGCCCGAGATGGCAAAGCGGGTCACGGTGCCCTCGGTCCCGACCTCATCGTAGCCCATGAAGCGCAAAAGCTCGGCGGAAGCACCGCCATCGCGCAGGCGCATGGAGGCCGAGTGAAAGCCACGGATCGCCATGTCTTGGCTCACGCCACCGCCGGTCCAAGGGGTGCGGCTATCCTCGTGCTCGACAAGGGCCAGGCTTTCGCCGTCAGGCCCGGAGAAGAGAACGCGCGCTTCCCCGAAGCGGGTCTCGCTGGACATGCCGGCCACGCGAAACTCGGCAAGGCGCTTTTGCCATGCGCCCGATGTTCCGACGGGGATGACGAAAGAGGTGGTCCCTATCTCGCCGACCCCTGCCTTGCCTCGGGCCGAGTTGGGACGGGGGAAATAGGTCATGACTGTGCCGGGGGTGCCAACCTCGTCGCCGTAGTAGAGATGATAGACCTCGGGCGCGTCGAAATTCACGGTCGTCTTGACCCGCCGCAGCCCCAGCGCTTCGGTGAAGAAGCGGTTATTGGCAGCGGGCGAGGAGGCCAGCGATGTGACGTGGTGGATGCCTTGGATCTGGTTCAGCATGGGAACTTTCTCTCTACTCTGACTGCAAGATAGGAGATTCAGACGCCAATGTAACCGGCAGCAGCGCACCGTGCCTGTGCGCGCATGGATCGAAACGGGCGCCCGGGATTGTCCGGGCGCCCGGATACATTACTCGGCCGCCCAGCCCGAGATCGCCTTAACCTCGAGGAATTCCTCGAGGCCCCAAGTGCCGCCCTCGCGGGCGCGGCCCGAGGCCTTGACGCCGCCGAAGGGCGCGCCAGCCGCGCGGCTCTTGCCGTTCATCTCGACCATGCCCGACCGCAGCTGGCGGGCAAGACGATTGCGGCGTGCGCCGTCTTCGCTCTGAACATAGTTGGTCAGGCCATAGGGCGTGTCATTGGCGATGCGAACGGCCTCTTCTTCGGTGTCGAAGGGGATGATCGACAGGACCGGCCCGAAGATTTCCTCGCGCTCGATGGTCATGCCGGGCTTTACGTCGGCAAAGACGGTCGGGCGGACGTAGAAGCCCTTGTTCATCCCTTCCGGCAAGCCAAGGCCACCGGCGACAAGGCGCGCGCCTTCGTCGATGCCCTTCTGGATATAGCCCTGAATCTGCTCCCACTGGCGTTTGTTGACCACGGGGCCGATATGGCGGCCATGCTCGCTTGCCGGGCCGACCTTGATCGAATTGGCGATCTCGGCGGCGGCCTCGACGGTTTGATCGTAGATCGACCGCTCAACCAGCATCCGCGAGGGCGCGTTACAGCTTTGGCCCGAGTTGTTCATCATGTGTCGCACGCCGCGCTTGACCGCGTTGGCATCGGCGTCGGCGAAAATGAGGTTGGCGCCTTTGCCCCCTAACTCGAGCGTCACCCGCTTGAGCGTTGCGGCGGCGGCCACCGAAATCGCGCGGCCCGCGCGGGTCGAGCCGGTAAAGGAGATCATCTCGACATCGGGGTGGCTCGACAGCTGGCTGCCCACGCCCATGCCGTCGCCATTGACGAGGTTGAACACACCTGCCGGAACGCCCGCGTCGTGAACGAATTCGGCGAAAAGCATCGACGAAAGGGGCGATTCCTCGGAAGGCTTGAGCACGCAGGTGCAGCCCGCAAGAAGCGCCGGGATCACCTTGAGCGTGACCTGATTCATCGGCCAGTTCCACGGGGTGATGAGGCCCACGACGCCAATCGGCTCAAGGGCGACCATGTCATTCGGCGTATCGGGGCGCAGAGGGCGGACCCATTCCATATGTTCGAAGGCTGCGACAAAATTCTTGAGGTGCCACGGCAGGCATTCGGCCTGATCGTTGCGGCTCATGTCGATCGGTGCGCCCATCTCGATCGAGATCGCCTGCGCCATCTCGTCGGCCCGCTTCTCGTATTGCTCGAGGATGCCCTTCACATAGCCAAGGCGAACCTGCGGATCGGTCGCGGCCCAAACCGGAAAGGCGGCTTTGGCGGCGGCAACGGCGGCATCGGTATCGGCCTGATCGCCAAGGCTGATCACGGCGCAGGCGTCTTCGGTCGAGGGGTCAATCACAGCACAGTCGCGGGCCTTCGCCGGAGCGACCCAATTGCCGTTGATATAGAACTCGCGCTTTTCGATCATGACGACTCTCCGGTAATTTGATCAAATTCGATGCACACTGCCACTGGCGCCTGCGTTTTGCAAGGTCGTGCGCGAGTTGTGAAATTTCAACCCTATGGCCTGCACCTGCAGGCTTTCCTTTTGCCTTGGGAAACGCAACATGGGCGAAAGGGCTCAAATCGCCCGAAAGGTTTGAATGAAAACGACGAAACAAAAATCTGCTCCGATGATGATCGGCTGGCGCGAGACCGTGGCGCTGCCCGACCTTGGCATCGCCGAGGCCGTGGCCAAGATCGACACCGGCGCCCGCACCTCGGCGCTTCACGCCACACGCATCCGCCATTTCGAGCGCGACGGTGCGCCGTGGGTCCGTTTCCACGTCCCCCACGCGGGTCTGGCCGAAGCGGTGGACTGTGAGGCACCCGTCGTCGATCAGCGGGAGATCAAGAACACCAGCGGCGTGCCGGAGGAGCGGATTGTCATTTCGACCCGCCTTGCCCTTGGCGGGCGCAAGTGGACCATCGACGTCTCGCTTGCCGACCGCGCCGCCATGTCGATGCCGCTCATTCTGGGCAGGACGGCCATCCGCAAGCGCGGTATACTTGTTAACCCGGGTCGCTCATTCCTAGTCGCGCCCGCTGGAAAGGAAAGCCGATGAAGATCGCAATGCTGGCCCGCAACGCCAACCTCTATTCCCACCGGCGGCTCAAAGAGGCGGCCGAGGCGCGGGGGCACACGCTCGATATCATCAACACGCTGCGCTGCTATATGAACATCGTCAGCCGCAGGCCCGAGATCTATTACAACGGCGAGAAGCTGCCGCTCTATGACGCCGTTATTCCCCGAATCGGCGCCAGCGTGACCTTCTATGGCCTCGCCGTTCTCCGCCAGTTTGAGATGATGGGGGTCTATCCCCTCAATGAATCCGTTGGCATCGGCCGCAGCCGCGACAAGCTCCGCTCCATGCAGCTTCTGGCGCGGGATGGCATCGGCCTGCCGGTGACGACCTTTGCCCACGACCCCAAGCAGACCGAAGAGGTGATCCGCCTCGCCGGTGGCGCGCCGGTGGTGGTCAAGCTTCTGGAAGGCACGCAGGGCATCGGCGTGGTGCTCGCCGACACCGAGCGCAGCGCCAAATCGGTGATCGAGGCGTTCCGCGGGGCGGATGTGAACATCATGGTGCAAGAGTTCATCAAGGAAGCAGGCGGCACGGATATCCGCGCCCTCGTGGTGGGCGGCAAGGTCGTCGCGGCGATGAAACGCACGGGTGCGGATGGTGAGTTCCGTTCCAACCTGCATCGCGGCGGCTCGGCCATGTCGATCAAGATCAGCCCCGAAGAGCGGGCGACCGCGATCCGCGCGGCCAAGTCGATGGGCCTTAATGTCTGCGGCGTCGATATGTTGCGGTCCAACCACGGGCCGGTGGTGATGGAGGTGAATTCCTCGCCCGGCCTCGAAGGGGTCGAGAATGCCACCGGCATCGACATCGCGGGCAAGATCATCGAGTTCATCGAGAAAAACGCCAAGCCCAACAGCACGCGGACCAAGGGCAAAGGCTGATGCCCGAAATTCGCAAGCCCTTTGAGATCGCCGGTC
>JAHEBR010000180.1 GCA_024642185.1 Marivivens sp.
CGCCAAGACCTACGAGCAACCAACGAGAGGACCCCCTGATGCGCAAGCTAATCTTTACAACTACTGCCCTTTTGGGCCTGAACGCCGGCGCGGCCTATGCCTATATGGATGCCAATACCATCGCCGCCTACTTCGCCGACACGGGCGCGACCAAGATCGAAATCCAGCGCGGGACCGGCGTGACCAAGGTCGAAGTGACGAGCGCGACCGGGACCATCGAGGTCGTCTTTGACGACGCGACGGACCTAGAGCTCTATCGCGAAGAAAAGGATCTGAATGGGGTCACCGTTCTCGAAACGGGATCGTCCTCAGCGGCGGATTCGTTCGACGACGGCGAGGACGATCACGAGGATGAAGGCGAGGACGACGATAACGAAGACGATGATAACGAAGACGATGACCATAAAGACGACCATAAAGACGACCATGAAGACGATGACGACAGTCATGACGGTGATGACGACGAGGCAGATGACGACTAAGCTGGTGCCGGTAGGTATCGCCCGCAGCGAACGTCAGAACTGACTGACAGAAAGACATGATGCGCGAATTGATTGCCATTGTCGCACTTGCAGCCGGCCTCGCACTGGGGCCGGTTGCTGCGTTTGCCCAGAATGAGACATTCAATATTGATGAGGTCGAATTCATCGACGTGGGGATTAAGGATCTTCAGGTCCAGATTGTCTGGCAGCTCGTCGATCAGGGGTTCTATGAGTTCGAGATTTCGCGAACCCTGCTAGGCCGGGTGCGGATTGTCGCGATTAGCAAGGACTATTGGCGCGAGATCGTTTTCAATCCCTATAACGGCGAGCTTCTGAGAGATTATTTCGAGCCGCTTTCAGGTGGGCGTTCTATCAGCATACGGATTCCAAAGCTCTTTTCTCTGAACGATGACGATGAAGATCGCAGCGGCAGCAATTCAGGGAGCGGATCGTCGAACAGTGGATCAGGCCATGACGACGAGCCGGACGAAGAAGATGAACCAGATGAAGAAGATGAGCCGGACGAGGAAGATGAGCCGGACGACCCCGAACACGACTGACTGACCTCAAGCCGTAAGGCCGCAAGTGACACCTAGACGACTGATTGCAATTGCCCTTTTTGCCCAGACACTGAGCGCGATGTTCTTTTTCGGGAACATCATGTCGTCGGTTTTTGGCTTTGCGCCGATCAACTGGCAGGTTAGCGAATATATCGAGATGGGGGCGGCTGGCGGGCTGATCCTCGGGGTGGTGCTGGGGGCAGTCATGTTGCGCCGCACAACCCGAGAAAACGCGCGGATGACACGACAATTGCGCGCGGCCTCGACAGCTTTTCGCGAGCTTCTGGACGAACGTTTCGACGAATGGGGCCTGACCGCCGCCGAACGGGACGTCGCGCTTTTTGCGATCAAGGGGCTCTCGACCCAAGAAATCGCGGCGCTGAGATCGACTTCGGAGGGAACTGTGAAGGCGCAAACCAACGCCATCTACCGAAAGGCCGGGGTCACAGGGCGGCCGCAGCTTTTGAGCCTCTTCATAGATGATCTGATGGATGAAGACGCGCTCAAACAGGCAAGTCAGACGGCGTAGAGCCGCAGGATTTCAAGTGGCACAACATCGAGCGCGCGCGCGTGTGTCGCCCTTAGGCTAACTTTAGGCGCGCAGCCCTCGTCATGGGCCTGAAGGAAGCGGGCGGCGCAGAGGCACCACTGATCGCCGGGTTTCAGGCCGGGAAACCCCCACTCGGGTTTTGGCGTCGAAAGGTCGTTGCCGACATATTTCGAATAGGCGAGGAATTCGGCCGTCATCACGGCGCAGACCGTGTGGCTACCGCGGTCCTGATCGCAGGTGTCGCAGGCGCCGTTGCGGAAATAGCCGGTGAGGGGATCGGCCGAGCAGGCGATCAGCGGCTCTCCAAGAACGTTGACAGACGGGTCGATCTTCATGAGTTGCTCCTGCCGAATGGGGTCAGTCTAGACCGGTCCGGCCCAATCAATCCAGCGTCCGTGAAAGTCGATCCGGCCCAACGCAAGGGTTTCACCCGAGGGCCAGAGGCGCAGCGTCATGGCCGCGCCGGGGCTTTGGCCATCGGTCTCCATGCCGAACCATGCAAGCGGGCTTTCCAGCGTCGCCGTGGCGCCTGCCTCATAGATCAGCCGCTCGCCCTGCACCTGCGCTGCGTGGGGAAAATATTGCCAGGCTATGGTCGAATAGACGAGGCGGGTATGGCCGGGCCTCGGGGCGAGGCGCTCGGCAAGCCAGTCAATCGCGTCGCCCTTTTCAGGCGGCGCCGTTACCGCGCCGATTGCAGCCTCGGTCAGAGCGATCCGCGCGGGCTGGTCGGGCCAGAGATAGGCGAGAAGGCGCAAGCGGCCCAACTCGCTGCGGGCGTCGATGGGATTGAGATCAACGCCCGCCCGCTCCGCAACTTTCGGGTTGGAGGGGCGCAGGGGAGGCCCGCGCCAGTCGGGGCGAAGGGTCAGAACGGCAGCATCGGGGCCAAACCTTTGGCCGCCTGCTTCGAGGGCGAACCTGTCCCAGTTCAGATTGAGGCCCGCGCTGGCGCCAAGCTCCATGATGCTCAGCGGCAGGCCAAAACGGGCGTCGAGAAGATGCCCGACAGCGATCAGACAGGCGGCGCGGCGGACCTCGTTGGTCTGGGGCGGGCTGTCGATCCAGCGGTCGATGAAGGCGGCCTCGGTGGCGAGAGCCTCGGCGACAGCCTTCCAGAGCGCCTCATCCTCCGGCTGGTGGGGCGGGTAGACTTGGGCAAGCCCTGCGTGGCCCTGAAGCTTCAGCGCATGGAGGGCACCGGCAAGCCTTAGGGGAACGCTATCGCCCCTTGGGCCGAGGTCGCCTTGCCAGCCGAACAGGCGATCGGTGAGCGGCGTGCCGGGCTCAAGGCGTTCGGCCAGCATGGTGCAAAGCCGCTGCATGAAGGGCGAGCCGAGATCGGCGCAGGCTTCGGCCTGAAACCGCAGCGCTTCGCGCAGGCGCTCTGTCATCTGAACCTGTCGACGAGTTTCTGCAGGGGCGAGCGGGTGTCGTCGGTTGGCTGCGGGTCCGGCTTTGGTGACGGTTCGGCCTTCTTCTGGGTGCCAGTCGAAGAACGGGGCGGGGCGGTTCTCAGCGAAACGGCATTGAGGAACCTCGGGCCTTCGCCATCGGCCAGTGCCGCCACCCCATCGCTGATCCCGCGCAGAAGGTCGTCGAGCCAATCGCCATCCGCCTTGGCGAAATCGGCAAGGACATAGCCCGCCACGCGGTTCTTGTCGCCCGGATGGCCGATGCCGAGGCGCACCCGGTCATAGGCCTCGCCGATATGGGCGTGGATCGAGCGCAGGCCATTGTGCCCCGCGTGCCCGCCGCCCGTTTTCAGGCGGCACTTGCCGGGCGCGAGATCCAGCTCGTCATGAAAGACAATCACATCGGCAGGCTCGAGCTTGTGAAAGCGCATCGCCTCGCCCACAGACTGGCCCGAAAGGTTCATGAAAGTTTCGGGCTTGAGCAGCACGACCTTCTCGCGCCCAAGCCGCCCTTCCGAGATCACGCCCTGAAACTTGGACCGCCACGGGCCAAAGCCGTGATCGGCCGCGATCCGGTCGACGGCCATATATCCGATGTTGTGGCGGTTTCCGGCATATTTGGCCCCCGGATTGCCAAGGCCGACAAAAAGCTTCATGGCGCGACTTTAGGCGATGCCGCAGCGCAGAGCCAGAGCCGGAAAAGCAAACGGGGCCCGAAGGCCCCGCGCTATTTTCAAGGGTCCGGAGAGGATTACTCTTCGGTGGCCTCTTCGGCCTCTTCTTCACCGGCTTCGTTCTCAGCCGAACGCAGGCCCGACGGAGCCGAGATGTTGGCGATGACGAAGTTGCGATCGACGGTCGGCTTGCAGCCTTCCGGCAGGGTGACGTCGCTGATGTGGATAACATCGCCCACTTCGCGGCCGGTCATGTCGACCACGATGCTCGACGGGATGTCGCCAGCCAGAACGTTAAGCTCGACCTCAGCTCGGACCACGGTCAGAACGCCGCCCTTGCGGATGCCGGGAGCTGCGCGCTCGTTCTCAAAGTCGACGTGCACGAAAATGTTCACGCGGCTGGTGCGCTTGAGGCGCATAAAGTCGACGTGGGTCGGCAGGTCTTTGACAACATCGCGCTGAACGCCGCGGCAGATCACGCGCACGTCGTCCTGGCCGTCAACCTTGAGGTTGAACAGGGTCGACATGAAGCGGCCAGCACGAAGACGATGCAGAAGCTTGTTGAAATCGAGGTTGATCGGGAGCGGATCAGCGCCGCCACCGTAAACAATGCCAGGTACGTCGCCATTACGGCGAGCTTGACGAGCGGCCCCCTTGCCTGTCCCCGTCCGTACCGTGGCGTGAAGATCGGGGATCTCACGAGCCATGGTTTTCTCCATAAGGTTATGGGCCGCCCTCCAAGGGTGTGCGGCCCGGATGAAGCTGGGCCTATAGGGGGGAATCTGCCGCTTGGGAAGGGCAAAAGTGGCACAGTCGGCCGATTCTTCGCAGGCTTGGCGGGTGCGGCCGCCGGGAGGGGCATTGCCATGCCCGCTTGGGCCTGACAAGCATCGGCCATGTCAGTGATCAGCGCCCTTCGCACCACCGCCCGCCCTTCGGCGGCCTTTGTCATCATCGGCCTCTACTGGGGCACGATGGCGGCGCATTATCCGGTGTT
>JAHEBR010000022.1 GCA_024642185.1 Marivivens sp.
ATTGTTATGGGGGATTCTGCGTGTCGGACGATCAGGAGGTCGCAACAGCACTTACATTTTTGAGCGGTCTGCCGAAGAAAGATGAGAGGCCAGCAGAGCCCGTCCGATTGTTCGATGAGTGCATCGCCAACGGTTCATTTTCACGAGGTATGTCTCAAGTACCTTTGACTGACATCTATTCCGCGTTCAGGTTAGATCTTGCGGATGAGGCCCTCGCCACGACGGTCCAAGCCCAATCATGGTCTTGTCAGAGGAACTTTGCTTGAGGAGGAGCTGGGCGCCCGATAGCGTCTTGGGATGAATAAACGCTCCCCCTTCAAGTACTTCAAAACCAGCCCCGAGATCATCCGCCTGGCGGTGATGCTGTATGTCAGGTTCCCGTTGTCGCTGCGCAACGTGGAGGACTTGCTGCATGGCCGAGTGGCGCGGTCTCTGCGCGGAATAAGGGTCAGTCATATTGTCCTTGCAGAGAAGAGTTCGAATTCGTCTGGCAGCACAGGAAGCGTTCCTACGGGAGCACGGATTGGAACACTCGATGAGCCGTCGGGGAAATTGCCACGATAACGCAGTGGCAGAGAGCTTCTTCCAGTTTCTCAAACGGGAGAAGATCAGACGCAGAACTTATCGGACCCGGGAAGACGCACGGAGCGACGTCTTCGAATACATTGAGCTATTCTATAACCCGAAACGCAAACACACGACCAACGGCATGCTGTCGCCCGTTGACTTCGAAGAAAGACAGCTCAAACTAAAACAGGCAGGTGTCTAGGAAACTAGGGGCACCTCAAACCAACCAAAGAAGCTCCCGGCCGGAAGATCCCAATGCGTAAAATTGCTGGGCTTCGCCTACAGTTTCCGACCAAACACCCACACCAACAGGCCCCCAAATAGAGCGTTCTCTAATAGAAGCTCGGCAAAGTGTGCGCTCCGGACGACGTCGGGCATATAAGGGTTCGGGACGAGCAGCGGGATCGCTAGTCCGACGCTCAAACTCGCTGCGACAATACCATAGGTTTGCCAGTCAGTTCTCGGTGCCAGGCTGTTCAGGACTGAAAGGCCGATTGCTGCCCAGATCAGGCCGCGCAGGAACTGGAATGGCGCAAGGAACGGATCTGTCCTGAGTGTTCCGGCCAAGTGCTCACCAAACGGCAGGATGTCTGGCGCGCCGGTGTAGAAGATCCGTAGCTCCTCGGATTGCCAGGCGATGTAATAGCCGACAACGAAATAGAGGGCGACATAGGCTGCCCCCAGGATCGCAAAGGAGACCATCGGCCGTCCGGTCCGGGCCCTGGTGCCGAGGGCAAGCTGGGGCTGGCCGAGGCGTCGTGCGTATCTAGGTGAAAGAGCAGCGACAGCTAGGCTTGCGACAAAGCCAGAAGCGACAGTCGCCGCAACAACACCTAGGGGCATTTCGATCGCCGAATTGAAGAACAGTGTCTCGATCTGGGTCATGAAGAACATGACCCCGAAGACGATCACGAAGACCTGCAAGGCTAGTCGGCCCCCGCGGAGATGCGTGCGGGAGATGAACCAGGAAACCACAAGCACCTCTGCGATGCAGGTGGCCAGAAGGCTGCCCAGCGCCGCCATTGCCTCCGAAGGATCAGTAGAAGAGGCATCGCTTGATCCTGCCATTGCCATGAAAGCGCCAGAGGAGAGCATCCAGGTCAAGAGCATCGCAAGCACAAGAAGCGGGATATTCCTGAGGTGAACCTTTGCAGCAGAACTGGACATTAGACTTCTCCTTGCTGGTGGAAGGTCAGTCAGACTTCCTAGAAAGCCTCTCTGGCCCGGCAAGGACCACAATCAAAACGACGGTCAGGATCATGAGCCCGAAGAATGCGAGGCCGCCGGTATCGGTCTGGAGGCTTGTGAAGAGGTAATTCGCCCAGTTCCACGAGCTGTGCATGAGCATCATCGCGAATAGGCTGCGGCCGGTGTTGTTGTAAACCCACGTGAGCAGGGCAGACAGTAACATGGTCGAGATCATCAGCCCCCAAATCGGCTGATTGTAGTAGATCTCCTCCCGCTCCATGAAGAACAGGGGCAGGTGCCAGAGACCCCAGATGAAGCCAGTTGCGAGGCTGGCAACCAGAGCGCCCCATTTTTCCTGAAGGATATGGGTCGAGGTGCCACGCCAGCCTGCTTCTTCCTGCAAGGGACCGCCCAGAAAGAAGATCCAGACAAAGGCAAAGGGGATCGAGATTGGGTTGGCAAAGGCTTCCGAGGCGGGGATCTCTTCGCCGGCGAAGGACGCAATCAGCTGGGATCCGCCAAGGATCGCGGGGATCAGCGCCAGGGCAACAAGATACCAGATAGCCGCAAAACGAACCCGGACCATGCTCTTGAGCAGATCCTTGACGCCACCCGCACCACCTGATGCCAGCGCGGCGATGATCGCACCGATCAGCGGCCCCCAAGCGGCAAAGCTACCGCCAGCGACAAGTTTCTCGATCTGGTTGGGCAATTCGACAACGCCGCTGTCACGTAGCGCCACGGGTACCCAAAATGCCCAAGCCCATCCAAATGCAATTGCGAAGAAAAGCCAGGGAAAGCGGGCTTCTTTTCCGGTCAAAGTCATTGGTTAGTCCTCCTGTGAGGTAGGTTCCAAATGAATCTCGGCCTGCTATGGCCTAGTGAATAGGTCTTCCTTGCGGCTTGTCACCCATTAGTTTGGCGCTGATGGCAAGGAAGGCACGCTGAAAGGCCGCCCAGATTGCATCGACGAGCAAGAATTGATCGCCGAGAGCTGAGGTCGTTGTCCCGGCAAAGAGGCGGCGAAAATCGCCAAGACCAAACAGGGTGCGTAGGCTTGTCATTGATCACTCCTTCAGTGAACCCAGTGCGTTCCGAGTGTCAGCCGCGATCCGGAATGATCCGGACAATGGCGCCCTTGCCCGAAAACATCATCTCGCGCTTGGCCCAAACGACCACTGCAGTTAGCGCCATCAGGATCCACGTGTCCCAAGGCTGTGCGTCAGGCCAGAACGGAAGGATCAGCTGCCAGTGGAACACCATCGGCAGAAGAATGCTGCCGCGGGACTCGTTGAAGAGCGCGGTAACAAGGATCGAGAGGGTGATGCAGCCGACAAAGAAGAGCGGAAAGTTCCAATCTGCATAGACTGTGCCCGAGAGGTAGAAGGCCGGCAGATGCCAGACTGCCCAGACCGCACCTATGAGAGCACCCGCCCAGACCGGGGCAAGCTGGCGCTGAAGGAGGGCTATGTCATGGATGGCAAGACATGGCGGTCCCTGTCTGCCATCGCCAGGCATATTACGGGGGCACACTGGTCCGGCCCCCGCTTCTTCGGAGTGAGCTGATGCGCCGGATCCGCTGTGCCATCTACACCCGCAAGAGCTCCGAGGACGGGCTGGAGCAGGACTTCAACTCCCTCGATGCCCAGCGGGAAGCATGCGAGGCCTATATCGCCAGCCAGAAACATGAAGGATGGGAGTTGCTGACGGATCGGTATGATGACGGCGGCATATCGGGCGGGCACCTCGACCGTCCGGCCCTGCAGCGGTTGATGCAGGCGGTGGATTACAAACAGGTCGATCAGATCGTTGTCTACAAGATTGACCGGCTGACCCGCACCCTCGCTGACTTCGCCAAGCTGGTCGAGCGGCTGGAGGCCGCGGAAGCCTCCTTCGTATCCGTCACGCAAAGCTTCAACACCGCCACCAGCATGGGGCGGCTGACGCTCAACATGCTCCTGAGCTTCGCCCAGTTCGAGCGCGAGGTCACGGCGGAACGTATCCGCGACAAGATCGCAGCGTCCAAACGCAAAGGGCTTTGGATGGGAGGCAATGTTCCTCTCGGGTATCAAGCCGATGGCCGAACGCTGAAGATTGACGAGGGAGAGGCTGCAACGGTCAGGAAGTTGTACGATCTCTATCAGGAACACGGGGTTATCAGAGAGGTGAAAGAACGGGCCGAGGATCTCGGCCTGAGATCCCGCCGCCGCGAGCGTGCGGGTGGTCGTGTGTCCGGTGGCAGACCCTTCGACCGGGGGCACATCCATCACATCCTGAGCAACCCGATCTATGCGGGTCGCATCCGACACAAGGGGCAGGTCTATGATGGGCAGCACCCGCCGATCATCGATCCCGAGACCTGGGAGCGTGTTCAGAATACGTTGGAAGGCGGTGCGGCCAGAATGCGCGGCACGAAACGGCTGGCAACGCGATCACCCCTGGCCGGCAGGCTCTTCGATGAGACCGGAGATCGGCTCACCCCCAGTCACAGCCGAAAGAACGGGAAACGCCTTCGCTACTACATCTCCCGCCGGTTGGTGACCGATCCAAGTGGGAAGCATCCTGATGCCTGGCGTTTGCCGGCTGATCAGGTGGAAGGACTCCTGGTCGGGCTGGTCCGAAAGCACCTCGGTCGGCCCAATGCAACTGCTTCGATCGTTCAGGATGTTTCAGCGGCGGAGATTCTTGCAGTCAGCGGGAAATTGGGCCGTCTCAAAGAGGACGCAGAATGCCTGGCGCTGGTTGAACGGGCTGACCTGCGTCCGGGATCGCTCACGCTCTTGTTGGACCGTCATGCAGTGGCTCAGTTCACTGACTGCCATCCAGATCAAATCAATCCGGAAAAGCTCACCATCGAAGCGCCGTTCCGCATGCGCCGCCGCGGTGTTGAACTGAAATTGCATCTCGGTGATGCACCGCCCGAGGTCGATCAAACCCTGATCCGGAACATCGTCAAAGCCAGGCGCTGGCTCGCGATGACCATCGACGGAAAAACCTTCGCCGAGATTGCGCAGGCAGAGGGCACGTCGAAACGCCGGGTTCAGGATATCGTTGATCTGGCAATGCTGGCGCCGGAACTTCTGGTTGCCATCGCGAAGGGTCAGCAGCCCGCGGGCCTCACCAGCGACTATCTGATCAAGACGGGTTTCCCGGCGATCTGGTCGGAACAGCACCGGCAGTTCGCCGCGCTCTGACCGCGACACCCCACAAAATCCCCAAACTCGTACCGCCGGAATCGCAAACAGAGACTACGGCCCCAAATGGCCCTGTTTGGCGCTCTGGTTTGCGTCTCACCCGGAAACCGCGTGCGCCAAGGCCCCGGAAACACGCGACAATTGCAGGGCAACTTTCGGCCCCATGAAAAGTCAGGAAAGGCTGGCTGGGGCGGTAGGATTCGAACCTACGGTACACGGTACCAAAAACCGATGCCTTACCACTTGGCCACGCCCCAGCAGCGAAGCGCTAGATACGCGGAAGCCTGATCCTGTTCAACCCCTTCCAGCGCAAAAAAATCATTGTTGAAGACAACCGATTTTGGTCGCCAAAAAAAGGAGATCAAGCGTTAAGGGGGCGGGCTTTGGCAAGCGCGTCAAAGGCGGCGAGTTCGTCGACAAGTTGCGCCATTTCGGCAAGGGGAATCATGTTGGGGCCATCCGAGGGGGCACGGTCCGGCGCTTCGTGCGTTTCCAGGAATACAGCTGCGATCCCAAGCGAAACCGCGGCGCGCGCCAAGACCGGCGCAAATTCTCGCTGGCCGCCCGAGGAATTGCCGAGCCCGCCCGGTAATTGGACCGCATGGGTCGCGTCCATCACGACCGGATAGCCCGTTTGCGCCATAATCGGCAGGCTTCGCATATCGGTGACCAGGGCGTTATAGCCAAAGCTTGTCCCGCGCTCGGTCAGGAGTATCCGGTGATTACCTGTGCTTTCGATTTTGGCGACGACTTGCGCCATGTCCCACGGCGCAAGAAACTGGCCTTTCTTGACGTTGACTGCGGCCCCTGTCTGCCCCGCGGCCAAAAGAAGATCAGTTTGCCGGCACAGAAAGGCCGGGATCTGGAGGACGTCAACAGCTGCGGCGGCTTCTTGGCACTGCTCGGGCAGGTGAACATCCGTCAGTGTGGCGCAGCCGACAGAGCGCCGAACCTCGTCGAGAATTGTGAGGCCGTCACGGATGCCGGGGCCGCGGGGCGAGGAGAGGGCGGTCCGGTTGGCTTTGTCGAAGCTGGCTTTGAAGACGAAGCCCAATCCGGCTTTGTCGCAGAGATCGCGCAGGTGCCCCGCAATGGCCTCGGCGTGGGTCAGGCTCTCAAGCTGGCAGGGCCCAGCGATCAAAGTGAGCGGCAGGGTGTTGCCGACCCTGATCTTGCCGACCTTGACCTCTCGGATCACGACGAGACCTGTTCTCTCAAGATCGAGACCGTCAGCGAGATCATCAGATAGATTCCCGAAAATATCAAAAGAGAGACGAGTGTGTTCTCAAATGCTCGAGGATATGTGGCTTCGTCAGGTGCGACAGGTTCAACACCCATCGACAGATATCTGACCTGCCGGTCAGCCTCCTGCCGAGCCGACTCGCGCATGGCCAAGGCATTTTGGACCATTCCGATCTGGAACTGGTAGTTTTCTTCGGCAAGCCGCAGCTCAGTCGTCTTAGCCGCCAGAGTCGAGCCATCATTGTTTTTTTCGGTCAACTGTCCACGCAGATCTGCGATGAAGCTCTCTAGCCGGGCAATGTCCTGTTCGACGCCATTCACCCGCGCCTGATTGGGTTCGGCCACCGACTTCAAGGTTGCGAGCTCAAGCTCCTTTTGCTGTTTGTCTGTTTCGAGGCCACCAATTTGACCCATTACGGCCGAGATCTCGCCCTGCGGATTCAGAACTTCGAGCTCGTTTTGAATGCGCAGAAGCTCCGCCAAGGACTCCTGGCGTCTTGCCTCGGCATCTTGGTAGCTCTGCTCAGCGCTTGCATTCTGGTCCGCCCGCAACCGCGCAGTCAACTGATCGACCTGCTCTTCAGCATAGCCGACCAGTGCTTCGGAAAAGGCCTGGCTCTTGGACGGATCGGTGGCGATCACTTCCATCCGAACGATGCCTTCAGTAGGATCATAGGAAACCCGAACCCTCTTAGTGTAGGTCTTGAATGCCTGTTCGTTCGTGGCGTCCACATCAAGGCGCTGGATCGGGTCAATTCTTGGGTCGCTGAAATGGGCTTTGAACCCGTGGTCGTTATCGAGCCTTATCATCGCGGAGCGAGAAGCGAGATAGGATTGAACAGTAATACTATCCTGCTGAGTGGCCATCGAAGTGCCCTGGAAAAGGCCACCCAAGCCGCCGCCGGACGAACCCCCCGAAGAGGCCTGTTGGATAATGAACTCGGCCTTGGTCGCATACATCGGTGTCGCGATCCGATAGTAGTAATAGCCGGTCAGAAGGGTCGGGAGCAGCACAAAGACCGCGAGGCGCATGAACAGAAGGACGAGCTTCTGACGCCGGCGCCGGGCGATATCTTTCTGGATCTTCATTATTTCGCGGGCGCGCTCTTCGGAGGAAAGCATAGCCTGACTATCTGCCTTGCTGAGAGGCGATGACTTGCTTGGAACCGTCTGGGGAAGAAGCGCCGGCCCGCTTTCGTTCTTTGCCCCTGAAATCACCAATTCCAAGACTCCGGCCCTATCGAAGGGGTCGATGTCGTGTTCGCGGAGACGGCGGACGGCATCATAGTCAGAGGTGACGGCCAGTCCATGTTTCTGCGCAATCCGGCGCGCCATACGAAGTTGGCGACCGGTCAGGCCCTCTTGACGGATAGCATCGAGCACACTTTGGTTCGACGAGCCCTCGGTGGGTGCAACCGCGGTGCTTTCGCCATTGGACGCTTCGCTTTTCCCCGCTCCTGCATCATGCGTCGTGGTATCGGCGCTTGGATCAGCTGATCCAAGTGATCCACCGCGGCGGATGCGGAATTTTCTAGCTCTGGGCTTGGTAGTCATACAGTTGCCTGGCCTCTTCCAGAGTATCAAACATATAAAGTTGTCCGTTGCGAAGCACTGCTGCCGATTTCGCGTATTTTTCCAAGGTTTCGGCCTGATGTGAAACAATGACAATCGATGTCTTGGCGAGCCGTTCTTGGAGGAGCGTTCCGGCCTTGCGGTTAAACTCGGCGTCCGTGTTCGTGGGCATACCTTCGTCAATCAGGTACATATCGAAATCAAGTGCGAGAAGCAGCGCGAAAGAAAGCCGCCCCCTCATCCCGCTTGAGTATGTGCCAACAGGCATATCCCAATATTCGTCGATATCACAAAGCCAGCGGCAGAAGGCTTCGACGTAGTCTGGATCAAGGCTGTAGAGCCGGGCAATATAGCGGCTATTCTCCCGGCCGGAATGTTTGGAAATTAACCCGCCCATAAAGCCAAGTGGAAATGAAATGCGGCCGGCCCGTATGATTTCGCCCTCATCGGGTTTCTCGAGACCAGCCATCATTTTGACAAGAGTGGTCTTGCCTGTGCCGTTTGGCGCGAGAATGCCGAGCGATTGGCCGAGTTCGACGCGAAAAGACGCCCGGTCAAGGATGACCTTCCGCTGGACCCCGGTCCAGAAGGATTTGCTCACATTCCTGAATTCGAGCATCTGCCAACCAACGCGCCCACTGCTCGGGCATTATCTGTTTTAGTGCCGGGCAGTTAGCCACCGCAGCATCGCTTTGCGGCATTATGTGGTAAAGAGAGTACGAAATACATAGAATTTTGCAGCCCTGTCGGGCTTGGCCGGGATTAGAACCTGGAGGGCGCTATCCGTCCTGTTTGACCACCCCAGTCACCTTGCCGGCGATGACCGAAATGATTGCGGCGCCAAAGCTGAGCAAGGCGCCCATCTTTGCGGCATCCTGAACTGGGCCGCTTGGGAAGGCGACCGAGGCGACAAAGAGCGCAACCGTAAAGCCGATCGCCGCAACGCATCCGACGACGAATAGATCGATCGTCCGCATCCCCTTGGGCAGGCCAAGTTTAAGGATGTGAGCTGCAAACCAGCCAAAGAGGAGGACGCCCGCCGGCTTGCCGATCAAAAGGCCCGCAAGGACAAGCCATGTCGGTTCGGAGATCGCCGAAAACTCGACCCCGGCATTGAGGAGGCCGAAGAAGAACAGAACGATCTCGACGGGATGCTTCAGGATATGTTCGATGTGGTTCAGAAGATCGGTCAGGTATTGTTCGGCCTCCGAGAAGATGCCGAAGGCGCGATCAGCGTGCGGGATGGTCACGACGATCGGCAGAAGGCCAAGCGCGGGGTGAATGCCGCTCTCCTGAAAAGCATACCAGCTGACGGCGGCGGCGATGGCATAGGGCCAGAAGCCCAGCGTATTGCGCATCCAGGTCGAATTAGGGCGGGCTTCCATGCCGCGATCCAGATACCGCGGCAGCCAGTTTGCAAGAAGGAACACCGACAGAGCGGCCCCAAGCGAAACCAGGAGCCAAAGCGGGGCGAGGGCGCCTGAAGGATAGAAAATAGCAAGGATGATAAGGCCACCGGCGTCGTCGGCGATGGCGAGCAGAAGGAGGAAACGTACAGCGGGGTGGCCCGCACCGAATACGAGGCGCCCGACCAAGTAGGAAAAGGCGATATCGGTCGCTGTCGGGATCGCCCAGCCGCGCGCGACGGCATCGTAGACATCCGACCCGAGGAAAGCGGCTAGTCCAAGGTAGACAGCGATCGGACCGATCATGCCGCCAAGCGTGGCGACGAGCGGCGTGGCCGCTTTCTTGCCGCGCAGCGAGCCGTTCTTGAGGATAATCGCTTCCCAGACCTCCTTTGCCGCGATGGCAAAGAAGAACGCCATGAGCACATCGTTGATGAGATAGTGCAGGGTCAACGTCCGGTATTCGACTAGGCCATCGGGCCCGTAATGGGGGTGACCGATGAAGGAGTGATCGAGCAGGGGATACTCGACGAAATGGTGGTAGCTATCAGGGCTGACATTTGCCCATATCAACGCAATCGCCGCTCCGAGGATCAAAAGCAGCGAGTAGTTCGCCAGAAAGTTCCAGACGCGATACATTGATAGTGTCTCCTCTCCCGTTGGGTCGCGGTTAGCGCAAAGCCGCCCCCTGTGCAACGCGACCCTAGGTCAAATTTTGGCGAGAAGCCGCGAAAGGCGGCGTTCTGGCGCATCGGTCGCAGGTTTTCGGATTGAATAGGCAGTTCGCCAAGACCATACGAGCAAGGGGAGGAGCCTGAAATGACCGAAACCGAACTCGACCGCGCCTACGCTGCGATGGCCGCACAGCCGGCCGACGACAGGCTCAGGCTTCAGTTCTTCGAGCGTCTGGCCGACTGCGAGCTTTACCTGCTTTTGTCTGAAGAGGCCGACGGAGACAGCATCACGCCGGAGCTCTTCAATGTGCAGGGGCAGCAGTACGTCCTCGTCTTCGATACCGCGGATCGGCTGGCCGAATTCGTAGGCAACATCGCGCCCTTCGCCGCAACCTCGGGGCGCGGCCTCTGTGCGCTTCTTGAAGGGCAGGGTGCGGGACTTGCGCTTAATCCCGATGTGGCGCCCTCCGCCATGCTGATCCCCGCCGATGCGGTTGATTGGCTGGCGCGGACACTGGCGGAAGGGCCGGAAGAAACTTCGGCTCAGATCAGTGAGGTCGGAGCACCGCAGGATGTTCCGCAAGATCTTCTCCTCGGCCTTGACCGCAAACTTGCAACCGCTGGCGGCCTTGCGCGGGCGGCGTATCTCGTATCCGTGTCCTACGAAGACGGCGGCCGCGGGCATATGCTGGCATTTCTCGATGCCATCGAAGCAGCTCAGCCCGCGCTTGCCTCGGCGGTCAGCGAAGCGCTGACCTTTTCGGGGATCGAGGCCGGAGCGCTTGATGTGAGTTTCATCCGCGCTCAGGATCCGATTGCGGCGTCGCTGGCCAAATGGGGATTGCGTTTTGATTTGCCCGAGCCGGCCCGCATCGAGGCAAACGCCGCGCAGGCGCCGGGGATGGATCCCGACAGCCCGCCAAAGCTGCGCTAGTAGCCTCGTTTGCGGTCAACAAGATAGAGAAGCGGTTCGCCGGCTTCCGAACGGCGCATATTCTCTGCGATGACGTCGCAGGCCGAATCCGGGCGTGTGAAGGCCGCGATATGCGGGGTTACTGTGACCTTGGGATTGGACCAGTAGGGGTGATCCTTCGGCAAGGGTTCGGTTCGGAACACATCCAGCGTTGCCCCGCCGATCTGGCCGGTCTCGATCGCCGCCAACAGTGCCGTATCGTCAATGAGAGTGCCTCGGCCCGGATTGACGATGAAGGCACCTTTCGCTGGCAGGGCGAGGGTGTTGGCGTTGAGGATATTCTCGGTTCCGGCGGTGGCGGGAAGTAGAAGCACGATCCCGCGGGTGCCCTTGAGCGCGGCGGCAAGTCCCTCGTCACCATGATAACAGACGATCCCGTCGACTTCGCGTTTGGTGCGTGACCAGCCGCGCACCGGAAACCCGAGCGAAGACAAGGCTAGTCCCGCAAAGCGCCCAAGCTCGCCGAGGCCTAGCACGGTGATCGGGCTGTCTTGCGCCACGGGGGGCATTTCGCCGTGCCGCCAGACCCCATCCTGCCCGCGCAGGTAGCGATCCATCCCGAGGTGGTGCCGCAGAACCTGCGCCACGACATATTCCATCATTCCCTGCGCCATCGACGGATCGACCATCCGGGCGAGCGGCTGGGTCAGGCTCTGGTTACCGACGATCCGTTCGACACCGGCCCAGAGGCTCAGAACCGCTTTGCAGTTCACATAGGGCGAGAAATCCTGAAGCGGACCGCTTGGGGCGTAGACCATGTAGCTCACCTCTTGGGCCGCATGGCTGCGGCTCAGATCGACCTCGAGCCCCACTTTCTCGAAAGCGGCATTCAGTGCGGCTTTATAGGTGCGCCAGTCGGCATCTGAGGCGGCGAAAAGGGCTTTGATCATGGCGGGCCTATCTGGGGCGGTGAACATGGGCACTTTGCACGAGGCCAAAGGCGCCAAGCAAGACGAGCATGGCCGAGCCGCCATAGCTGACAAGCGGCAGCGGCACTCCGACGACCGGCAGGAGACCCATCACCATCGCCATGTTGACGGCGAAGAAGAGGAAGAAGGTCATGGCGATGCCGAGCGTCAGAAGGCTTGAAAACCGGTCGCGGCTTTGCAGCGCGGAGATTATGCAAAAGACGATGATGAGCGCATAGAGCAGCAAGAGAGCCGAGGCGCCGATATAGCCGAACTCTTCGGCCAGCGTGGTAAAGATGAAATCGGTGTGCTTTTCGGGAAGGAAATTCAGGCGGGTCTGGGTTCCTTGCATGAACCCCTTGCCCGTCCAGCCGCCCGAGCCAAGCGCGATTTTGGCTTGTGTGATGTGATAGCCTGCTCCGAGAGGATCGTTCGAGGGATCGAGGAAGGTATCGATCCGCCGGTACTGATAGTCTTTCAAAAGCTGCCAGCTTGTTCCCCGGCTTTGAAGAACAGCGACAACCGCGCCGATCCCAGCGAGGATCACGCTGGCGAAATAGGCCCAGTGAACGCCAGCCGCGAACATGACTGCGCCGCCGCCAGCAAGGAGCAGGATCGCGGTGCCGAGGTCGGGTTGTTTGAGGACAAGAAGGGTCGGCAATGAAATCAGAAGAACTGGTAAGATTACCCAAAGCGGGCGCGATGTTCGGCTGGGGGCCAGCCAATCATAATAGGCGGCCAGGACCATTACCGAAGCGATCTTCATCAGCTCCGAGGGCTGAAGTCGCATGAAACCCAGGTCGATCCAGCGCTGCGCGCCCATGCCGACCGCGCCGAAGAACTCGACATAAAGAAGAAGGACAAGCGAGACAGCGTAGGCCATCGCCGACATATTTCGCCAGAACCAGATCGGGACCATCGCGATCACGAACATCGCCGCCATGCCAACACCAAAGCGTTTGACCTGCGGCTCCATCCAAGGAGTGGCCGATCCGCCGGCGACGGAATAGAGCATCAAGAAGCCAAATCCAGCGACCGCAGACAGCAAAAGGATCAGCGGCCAATTCAGATAGAGCGGCTTGCGAAGGCCAGTCGGAACGTATTTGGCGTTATACTCTAGGTAACTCATGCCGCCCCCCTCATGCCCTTCCGCTCGTGCTGCTGCCGGGAGCGATCCGTTCTTTGATCCGTTCCTGTTGCGTTTCGATCTGGCTGCGAAGATTGGCTGGATAGGCGCTCAGGGGTGGCGGGCCGTCGAACATCGCTTGCAGAAGCACGTCACGGGCAATTGGTGCAGCTGCTGTCGATCCGCCGCCACCGTGTTCAACGACGACAGCAATTGCATACCGCGGAGCCTCGACTGGCGCATAGCCGACGAAAAGCGCGTGGTCCCGACGTTCCCAGGGAAGATCCTCGTTACTGGTGATTCCAGCTTCGCGCTCTTCCTGTGTAATACGCCGGACCTGACTTGTTCCCGTCTTCCCTGCCAGCCTTCGGTCGTCAGGCACAATGCGAGATCCATAAGCCGTGCCTCGCGTATGGTTGGAGACGGCATCAAGCGCCGCGCGCAGGCGTCTGAGGATGTTTTCGTTGATGCCGAGCGGCGCGTCGCTCATCGAAGGTTGTTCAATCCCGTCGATAGCCCGGACCAGGCGCGGGGTGATCTGTCGCCCGGTCGCCACGCGCGCAGCCATCACAGCAAGCTGGAGAGGAGATGCAAGAACAAAGCCTTGCCCGATGGAGGCGTTCACCGTGTCGCCGATCCGCCAGTCCTCACCCCTTACCTTGAGCTTCCAGTCGCGCGTTGGTGCGAGGCCCTCTGCCACGGCAGAAAGCGGCAGATCATACCGCTGTCCAAGGCCAAGCCGAACCGCCATCTCGGAAATGAGGTCGATCCCCACGCGCTGGCAAATCTCATAGTAGTAACAGTCACAGCTCTGCTTAAGGCTTTCGTGCAAGTTGATGTTGCCGTGACCCGTTGGCTTCCAACAGTGAAACCTGTTGCCCGAGACCTCGACATAGCCACGGCAATAGATCGTCTCTTCAGGATCGAGGACGCCCGCTTCGACCGCGGCCAATGCTGTGGCGAGTTTGAATGTTGAACCCGGCGGATATGTTCCCTGAACAGCCTTCGCAGCAAGCGGCCTGAAGGGGTTTTCGTTCAGCTCGGTCCAATTCCTGGTCGATATGCCGCGCACGAACAGATTGGGATCAAACGACGGGGCCGAAGCGATTGCGCGCAGATCGCCGTTTTCAAGGTCGATGACGACAACCCCCGCAGATTCACCCTCAAGGCGCGCTTCCACATAGCTTTGCAGCGCTGCATCGAGGGTAAGTTGAACGTCGTTGCCGGGCATTCCCTCGACCCGGTCGATCTCGCGCATGACCCGCCCGAGCGCGTTGACCTCGATGCGCCGTGTCCCGGCGCTTCCGCGGAGAGTCTTCTCGAGTTTGTTTTCAACCCCGGTCTTGCCGATCTGGAATTTTGGGATCTGAAGCAGCGGATCCTGATCATCGATCCGGCTGAGATCGAAATCGCTGACCGGCCCGACATATCCAACCACATGGGCGGTATCCGACCCGAGGGGATAGGCGCGGCTAAGGCCGACTTCTGCCTGAACGCCCGGCAGGGCGGGCGCGTTGATGTTTACGCGCGCCATTTCTTCCCATGTAAGGCGTTCTGCGATGGTCACCGGGACGAATGGCGAATGCCGCATCATGTCCTCGATGGCCCGCTCGATATCCTCGTCAGACAGCGGGATGAGGCGCCGCAACCGCTCGAGAACTTCTCTTATATCGCCAGCGTCCTCGCGAACCATAACAACGCGATAGTTTTGCTCATTGACTGCGAGCGGGATGCCGTTGCGATCGAAGACAAGTCCGCGCGATGGCGCAAGAAGGCGCAGGTTGATACGGTTTTCGTCGGCAAGAAGGCGATATTGCTCGGCCTCTTCCACCTGCATCGACCGCATTCGCGCAGCAAGGATACCCATAAAGCCGAACTGGGCGGCGCCAAGAACAAGAGCGCGCCGGCTGATCCCACGCAGGCTCTCGCCGCTGTCGCGGGTTGGACGCCTCATACCGGCCTCCCGAAGGCGTCAACCTCGCCAAGCGCTGGCCGCCGGATGCCAAATGCCAGAAACGAAAATAGGACCGCGACCGGATATGCCAGAAGGGTCATCATCATCTGAAACATACCAAGCGCGAGAGGCGTCTGGTCCGACGCGGTTACGGCAAGGATTGCCCTGTTGGTCAAGGTTATCGCGACGATGATCAATGCCACGGTAATCCATTCGAACGCGAAACTGCCTGAGCGAAGCACCTCCGAACGAGACCGAAGGAACTCGGTCGCCACGAGGATCACGAGCGCAAGAAGCCCCGGTGGCCGCAGGAACAACAGATCGGCCAAAAGAAAGACAGAAACAATCGACAGCACAGGAACCAAATCGGGCCTGCGGGCTACCCATGCCAAAGTGATCGCCAACATCATGTCGGGCGGCGCCCAGGGCCGCGGGATGGTTTGCAGTGGCAAAAGCTGGAGAAACATGAGGCCAAGGGCCAGCACGACAAACCAGAAGCGACCAAACCAGCGTTGTGCGACCGGACTATCAGCCATTCCCGCCCCCGTCTTGCCCGGCAGGGGGTTGTGGCGAAGTGAACGGAGTTAGAAGGCCGCCCTGATCGCTTATCGGTTCGCGCGGCTGGTTGCGCAAAACCCGTAGGAATTCGAGCCGTTCGTAGTCGGCAGCAAGACGAACGCGCAGGCGTCTGTCAGGACCAAGGACAACCTGACCCACCAAAAGATCGGCAGGGAAGACCCCGCCATCACTTACTGAGATCACACGATCACCCGGTCGAACAAGATCGGGATCCTCGAGAAAATCAATCAGTGGATCGAGCGCGTTATCACCGGCAAGGATCGCGTGTTGCCCCGACGGCTGAACGAGAATTGGGATCCGGCTGGAGGTATCGGTCAGGAGAATTACGCGCGAGGTTTCCTGTCCGACGCCCGCGATCCTTCCGACAAGGCCAATCCCGTCCATCACGGGCCAGCCGTCGATAATCCCGTCGCGAGAGCCGATATTGAGAAGGGCAGACTGCCGGAAGGGGGAGCCGCTGTCTGTCAGGACTACGCCAGTCACATATGTCAGTTGCGGGTCGAGCCTGACGTTGTTTAGGTCTCTTAGCTTTGCGTTTTCCTGCTCAAGTTGAAGGGCCGCCTCTTTCCAGGCCTTCATCTGCTGCAATTCGCGCCTGAGGTCCGCGTTTTGTTGAGCAAGGCCCTGATAGCTTTGGAAGTCGGCGACAAGGTTGATGATCCCGGTCACGGGGGCGAGGGCCCAATCCATGTTGGGCACCAGCCTGTCGATCACGGCTGCGCGGAAGCGCTCCACCCGCGGGCTGTCGATGCGCCAGATAATGAATGTCCCCGCAAGAACGAGCAAAAGCACACCGACCAGCAGTCTGCGGATCGGGCCGACATAGTCTTCGTCGGTCTGTCTGTCGCGTGCCAAGGCTCGGGCACCCCCTGCAAGGGTTGTCGACTGCCGGCCGGTGGGCCGGATCAGCTATCGTAATCGATAATGTGGCGGAGCTGCTTTTCGTATTCCAGAGCACGCCCGGTGCCGAGGGCCACACAATTGAGTGACTCGTCGGCCACCGAAATAGCGAGGCCGGTCTGTTCGCGCAGCGCCAGATCGAGATCGCCCAAGAGCGCCCCGCCGCCGGTGAGCATCACGCCACGATCAACGATGTCGGCGGCCAGATCGGGCGGGGTCGCCTCGAGGGCGGTCATCACCGCTTCGCAAATCTGCTGGACCGGTTCGGCCAGCGCCTCGGCGACCTGCGCCTGGCTGATCTCGGTTTCCTTCGGCACGCCATTGAGAAGATCGCGCCCGCGGATCTGCATCGATGCGCCGCGGCCGTCGTCGGGCATACGGGCGGTGCCGATCGAGGTCTTGATCCGTTCGGCGGTCGACTCACCGATGAGAAGGTTATGCTGGCGACGCAGGTAGCTGATGATCGCCTCATCCATCCGGTCGCCACCGACGCGCACCGAGCGCGCATAAACAATGTCGCCCAGCGACAGAACGGCCACCTCGGTGGTGCCGCCGCCGATGTCCACGATCATGTTGCCGGTGGGGTCGGTGATCGGCATTCCCGCGCCGATCGCCGCGGCAATTGGCTCAGAGATCAGGCCCGCCCGACGGGCACCCGCGGACAAAACCGATTGCCGGATGGCGCGTTTCTCGACCGGTGTCGCCCCATAGGGCACACAGACGATGATCTTGGGCTTGGAAAAGGTCGTGCGGCGGTGAACCTTGCGGATGAAGTGCTTGATCATCTCTTCGGCCACGTCGAAATCGGCGATCACGCCATCACGCATCGGGCGGATCGCCTCGATCGAGCCGGGGGTCCGGCCAAGCATCAGCTTGGCATCCTCGCCCACCGCGAGCACCTTCTTCACGCCGTCTTTCACATGGTAGGCGACCACAGAGGGCTCTGACAAAACGATGCCCTTGCCGCGCACATACACAAGTGTGTTCGCTGTTCCGAGGTCGATCGCCATATCTGACGAGAACAAGCCGCCAAGTCCGAACATTCTGGTCTTCCCAATATATAAGTCTGCCTGCCCTCGACTCTCCGTCTTCGGGGCCGGCTGCCTTTATAGGGGGGAGAATCGGGTGGTGAAAGGGTTGTTCCTTAACGGGCGCGCCTTTCCGCCAACAAACTTCGGCTCGGCTGGCGACTCGCTCGCTGGCCGAGCCGGGCCCAAAACTGGCCGCTGCGTGACTATATATATGCACGAGGGTTTTGCCGTCCGGTCCGGGTGGGCCAGGAAGGGCCGGCTCTGCTGCCGAAATCGGAAGTTTTCTGCCTGCACCGCACTTTTTTTCAGAATCCCGCGAAAAAGCACTTGCGGGTCAGGAACGTGTTCCGTAGATAGCCCCTCACCGGCGGCGCTGAGGCGCACGACGGGGCGCCAGACGGGCCGCAAGGCAACGAGACGCAAAAAATCAGAGGCAGAGACGGGCAGGCGCGCCGGTTAAGTGTGGCGCGGTTGGTTTGTTTTTGTCTGTGGTTTAGCTTTTTGACATTGATGATATCTGAAGAGATATGTGGGCGGTTTGGTTC